>JBAVMD010000399.1:0-3105 GCA_049689695.1 Chitinophagaceae bacterium
GTTTCTGCCTGAGCAGAGTTGATGACTGAGATAATGAGCCGGGTAATGAATGCATTAATTTTACTTCGCCAGCAATTCATCAAGATTGCCATGTGCGGCAGTGAATCCTTCTTCGAAGCCCATTTCAACAATCTTTTCCATATCCTCCAGAGTTTCAAAAGCTATTTCAACTTCCACCTTAGTGCCATTAGCTACCGGGCTGAATTTTACATCCCAATGCATACTTGGAAATTCATTGGTCGCATTACCTTCTTCATCACAAAACGCATCGGTACCAGTATACCTTTTATTTTTCTCGATGGTTTCATAGTCGGCCCGGCACCATGATTTTGTGCCATCAGGCCCTTGCATATAATAGAGCCAGCGTCCGCCTTCCCTGAAGTCCATACTCTTTGTATTTGCCTTCCATGGTTTGGGGGCCCACCACTGGTCAAGCAATTCTTTTTCAGTCCATGCTTTCCATACCTGCTCAACAGGCGCATCAAATTCTCTCACCACCTTGATCTTTTTGTTTTCGGGATCTTTCGAAATGATTGTCTTTTTGTTCGCCATGATTGTTTATTTTTTTGTTCTTAATACCCCTTTCGATTGATTGAAGCGGTCTTCTTACAGCGTACGGTTCTGGATTGATTTATTTGCAACCTTTCAGTTGCAAATATAGGAACTGCAATTGATTGGTTGCAGAATTTTTTTGGGCGGAATTTTCACTGTTTCGGGGGATTGGTTCACCATATTCAAATTCTACATTTATACTGGCTTTTTTCTATAAATTTTTAAACTGATGAGACAGTTATTCTTTACAGTATTTGCAATTTTCTGGACTTTATTGGCTTATGCTCAAACTGTTGACAGCATCGACAACATCATTTTAAAAATTCCAGTAAGCTGGCAGATCAATAAACAGGCAAGTTTTACAGAGCTTAAATATTTTGACAGCAACAAAAGAGGATTTTGCATGCTGGCGGTTTATAATGCTGTGGCTGCGCCTGGAGATAAAAAAGCAGCTTTTCAAACCGAATGGAGAGAGCTGATTGAAAAGAATTTTTCTGTTTCAACCACAGCAGGTCCTGTTACATTAAAAACAAAATCAGGCAACAGCTTTCAGCGGTCAGGTTCTGACGCAACTGATAAAGGCGGTAATCAATATTATGTGCAATTGAATGTGTATGATTGCGGCCCCACTGTACAAAGCATAATGGCTATATCCAATAGCCGGAAACAACTGGAACTATATGATTCATTATGGCAATCGTTAATTGTCGGCATTAAAAAACAGAAAATCAATCCCGGCACAACCACTAACACACCGTCAGCAACTACATCTGCGAAGCTTCCGCCTGCCAATGTAATTTTCACCGCACGCTGGGGCAAATCAGAAGCTCCTATCGGGGCGTACTCCAACGATGGATTGGTAAACCTTGCTTTCTCCGGTTATAAAAGGTGTGAGTATAATTTCAAGCCGGATGGCACTTATACTTTCCAGGGTGAGAACTGGGGCGGACAAGTGAACTCCCAAAAATTCCGGCTGAAGAACGACAAAGAATATGGCTTGATAGATGAAGTGGGGACGTTCAAAGTAAGCGGGAATCAATTAGTAATCACACCTTCAAAAAATGTATACCGGGTAGTAACCAAAGACGGTAAGGTGCAAAGAACGGAGAGCCTTGGCCTGCAGAAAAGAACCTATACCTGGCAAACCTACTATGCCATTGGCATGGAAGAGACGAGACTTGTACTGACTGCTTCAAAACCCAATACAATAGACGGCGATTTTTCCACTTATGAGCCGGCTGTTTCATTCCCTGATTCATATTGCTATGTTTTGGGAAAGAAGATGTTTTTTACGTTTCAGCCGCTGGTGCAATAACCATTAGCAAGCCGGTTTCATTTTTTATAATTACTTTGGCAGCCGATAAGCAAAAAAAAATTCTATCATGCAACTTACCGGCAAAGTATTTCAGATTCTGCCTATGCAAACGGGCACTGGCAAAAACGGCACTACGTGGAAGAAACAGGAGTTTATAGTTGAAACCGAGGGACAATTCCCGAAAAAGATCTGCTTTTCTATGTGGGGAGATAAAATAAATGAATCCGCCTTAAAGCCGGGCAATATGCTAAAAATAGATTTCGACATCGAAAGCCGTGAATACAACAGCCGGTGGTATACAGATCTCAGGGCATGGAAAGTAGAAATTGCAGGCGAAGCTACCGGTGCGCAAGCAAACGAGAAACTTCCGCCTGCTGGAAATGTTTACACTGCTTCCGGCGACGATGATCTTCCTTTTTAATAATAGTCCAAAAAAGCACTCGGCCTGAATGGTGTTTAAAACGCTATACATTAGTACCTGAATTAATTATTAAACTAAAATTTGGGTTATGATCATAGTCCACGATATTTTTAATTGCAAGCCAGGAAATGCTTCTAAGGTGGCAAAGCTTTTTAAAGAATGGGCCGACGTCACCCCAGAAAAGAACGTTAACATTATGACTGATATGACAGGCCAGTTTCATCGGGTGATTATTGCTTCCAGTTTCGAAAACCTAGCGGCTTACGAGGAAGGAATGAAGACTATGGGTCAGAGTGAGGAAGAAAAGAAGGTAATGGAAAAGTTCAAAGACATGAATGAAATGTATGTTTCTGGCAGCCGGGAGATTTTTAAGCTCTGGTAAAGGGCTCCACAGGCGATAAAAGTAAAAGGGTTATACCGTTAAAGTATAACCCTTTTCTTTTCCGCTTTGTTAATAGCAATAGTTAATATAAGAAAAAAGTTTCCGCGGCCAGAAATCTTTTGATATGCTAGCCACTTTCAGGACTTAACAAGAGATTTTCTAATTAACAGTCATAACTGCATTTCTGATACTTAGATTCCCACAATTTGTTATAACTAATAATTAATTATCGCATTAGACCCTTTTTAAGTTTACATCTGGAACTACGTTAAAAATTATCTCGCAATACAATAAATTGCAGCTATAACGAATGATAGTGGAAGAATAATAATAAAAATATTAATTTAATTCAACTATTTATGATCATAAGAATCGTTACTATTTAAACATACAAATTAAATAAAAATGATTTTTATATAAAATTTACATATTATG
>JBAVMD010000400.1:0-1735 GCA_049689695.1 Chitinophagaceae bacterium
AGGTAATCCTGCCCGATCCTGGGCTTGGGAAACTGAAACGTACTGATTCCATAAAAGCCATTGTAATTCACTTTTATTTTGCCGGCCGCTCCTCTTTTTGTTGTAACAATGATCACACCATTGCCGCCCTGTGCTCCATAAATGGCGGTGGCTGACGCATCTTTGAGAATTTCCATCGACTCGATGTCATTTGAGTTCAATGTGCTGATATCACCGCCCTGGAATCCGTCGATGATAATCAACGGAGCGTTACGTGTATTTAACTGGTCTCTTGCGGCTATTGATTTAAATCCCCTGATATTTATATTAACACCTGAACCTGCAGCTCCCGAGCTCCTGGTGATATCAACGCCGGCTGCTCTTCCCTGGATAGCTTCGAGGGGATTGTGTGTAGGCGTTTGTGTAATGACATCGTTCTTTATTGATGAGACTGCCCCGGTTAAATCTCTCCGTTTAACTGAGCCGTAACCTATCACAACTACTTCATCCAGGCTTTTCTGCGTGGTAGACATGGCTATGTTCAAGGTTGAATTGCCTGTGACGCTTCTTTCGAGGGTGCCATATCCAACATAGCTGAATATAAGAAGCGCGTTTTCTGAAGGAACAGCAATTGAGAACTGTCCTTGTGCATCGGTAATTACAACAGTGTTGGTTCCTTTTACATTCACGTTCACGCCTTCAATCGGAAGCCGTGTAGCAAGGTCTGTAATGGTTCCTGAGACTGTTTTTTGCTGAGAGTACAGCGCGGGGCAGAGGAATAGAAGTAAAAGGCCTGATAAGCAGCACACGAATTTGTACTTCATATGGAATCTTTTAGCAATCACACTAAAAATACTGCATCAGGGAAGTGAAACTATCCTGTACTGTTACGGCTTGGAGGAGGTGCTAAATATGCACAAACAAAAGGCTTTAATTGCAAGCGGCAGTGAGAGAAGAACTATTAACAACCGGGCATAAAAAAAGCTCCTGGGTAGGGCATTCTCGCTGTTATGTAAAAAGAGAATGCGTAGGCCAGGAGCGCTGTGAGAACAAAGCTATTTACTTCAATTATGTAAACAAAATAAATATTGATATTTTTTAAAGATTATCCGATTGGTCCACACGGATAATTTTTTTCTTACGTCTTTACTTTAGATTTTTTGGTTTAGGGCAAGTAGAATATAACCCATCGATGTGTTCCAGTAAGTCATCGTCAACATGATTCCACATGGGGTCTAAGATAAAGTCAACTCCTTCTGTTCTGGCTAATTTCGAGGCTGGTAAAAAATCGCCGTCGCCGGACATAAGAACGATTTGCGTCACGAATTTCTTTAAAGAAAGGGAGACAATATCGACACCTATTTTCATGTCAATACATTTTTGCCTGAGTTCGTAGCAGATGTCTGATTCGTTCAGGTCGCCAACAGTGATTTTTCCCTCTATTAACTCTTTTGTTAATCCGGGCTTCAGTATCCAGTTCTTTGAATCTTTCAAAAACCCCAGTCGTAAAGCGACCTTTCTTTTCTTCTTTAACTCTTCGAATAACAGCATCCTGAATTCGTATTGAGGTGTTTTCTTAAAATCCATTACTCTTTTAGTAATAGGATTATGAACTTTCTTATCGAATGGAATACAGTCGTAATAAAATATCCTATATAGATGGTTTCCCTTTTTGACATGCCTGAGCGCAAAAGCAAACAAGGCCTTGGCAACCTGCTCAGGGGTATGAGTTCTTTCAGGGTCTACAATAGAGTGA
>JBAVMD010000401.1:0-3428 GCA_049689695.1 Chitinophagaceae bacterium
TGATCCGCGTTCCATTTATTTATCAATTCAATGAAAACAAACTCTGCTTTTTTCTTCTCTCCCTTATCACCCACCACGTAAGCGCAACAGCCGCAGCTAAACCTGCTATCGTGATCAGCAATCCCACAGGTGTTGCAGGCGGCGGCACATCTTCTACCCCATCTGCTGTTACGTAAGCCGGATCGTCTACATATCTTCCATGTTTCGGTACTGCTTCCTCCGCAAAATTATCCGCCAGGTTGTGGAGTGCTTTCCGCATTTCATCTCCCTTCATTGGCTGACCATGACCGGTAGCTACCAGTTCGGGATTTAGCGCCGCCAGCTTTTTAACTGATTCTTCAGCAGAGGTCCAGTTATAAGTAAAATATTTAGGAGGCCCGCAAAGCTTTTTCTTTTGCATCATTACAGCTGTGGCCGATTCCTGTTGCGTGGTTACAATAGCATCGCCTGCCAGCAACACCCTGTCGCGTTCACGGAAAAGGCTGATATGTCCCGGTGCATGCCCGGGAGTATGAATGTATTTCCATTCGGGCAGGCAGGGAATGCTTCCATCCTGCGGCAATACGCTCAGGTGCTTACCAATATCGATCGGGCTCTTCGGATAGAGCCATGCAAGGCTCGCCATCATTCCGCCGCCAACTGTAGGATCAGGCGGTGGGTAAGAGGATTGGCCGGTGAGATAAGGCTTTTCCATATAATGCGCATACACCGGTACGTTCCACTCATCTGCCAACGTTTGTAAAGAACCAGTGTGATCGAAGTGGCCATGCGTAAGCACGATGCCTGCGGGCTTTACATCGGGCCAGAACAGGTGTTCGGCCATTCTTTTTATTTTGGGGGCAGAAATTTTCAGTCCCGTATCCACCAATACCCATGTATTATCGTGTGCATTATGCACCACATAAATGTTCACGAAAAGGTCTTTCATTCTCCAGATGCCCGGGGCTATCGCCTGCCAGTTAATATATCCGTCTTTCTTCCTGATCTTTTCCATAATTATGATTTAGGTGATATGGTTACTCGCTTCAAAATCATGCCAAGCAATTAGCCGATCAGCTGATTGGATGATTAGCTGATTATCTTTGGTTATGCAAACACCCATTGAAACAATTTCTCTTTTTCAACCGCTGGATGATAAGCTGCTGGAGTTGCTGCGTTCACTAAGTGCAGAAGAATGGGAACGGCCAACAGTAGCGAAGCGCTGGACTGTAAAAGACATTGCGGCGCATTTGCTGGATGGAAATATCAGAACACTTTCGATGTCGCGTGATGGTTACTTCGGTATTTCGTCCGGCAACATTAATTCTTATGAGCAATTGGTGAACTACCTGAATGGATTGAATGCAGATTGGGTGCACGCCCTGAAGCGCATGAGCCCGGCAGTGCTTATAGATTTATTAGAGCATACAAGAAAGCAATACGTGGCGCAACTTTCATCTCTCGAAACTTTTGGAAAAGCGATCTTTTCTGTAGGATGGGCAGGAGAAGATGAATCGTTCAACTGGTTTCATATTGCAAGAGAGTACACGGAGAAATGGCATCACCAGCAACAGATCCGCGAGGCAGTGAATAAGCCGGGCATCATTACACAAGAATTATATCATCCTTTCCTGGAAACATTTATGCGGGCGCTGCCGTACACTTATCGCGATGTGCATGCGGAGAATGGTGTTGTTGTAAAGATCACCATCACCGGCGAAGGTGGCGGGGATTGGTATTTGTTGAAAAAAGAAAAATGGGAATTGGTGAGTGAAATAAATACTGTTCCGGTTGCCCATACCACTATCGATGGAAATGTTGCCTGGAAATTATTTTCGAAGAGTTGGAGAAAGGATGATGCTTTACCGTTTGTAAAAATTGAGGGCGATCAGGGGTTGGGTGGGGTTGTGTTGGGGATGGTTGCTGTTATGGCGTAAGGCGGAAAACGGAACGCGGATCATCAGGATCTGTTAGGATTTTTTAAGATCAGTTGCTGCGGTTGCAGGTGCGATCACTTTATCACGAACAAATCCTAAAATATCCTAACAAATCCTAATGATCCGCGTTCCGTTTTCCTAACTCAATTTCCCCAAAGCATCTTTAATCCTCTCCATCCCCTTCTCAATTTTCTCCATGCTATTTGCAAATGAAATACGCACACATGCAGGATCGCCGAAAGCTCGGCCAGTTACAACAGACACATGCGCGGAATTGAGCAGGTACATACAAAGATCATCCGCATCTTTTATAACCTCTTCTCCAAATTTTTTCCCGAAATAATGACTCACCACCGGAAATACATAAAACGCTCCATCAGGTGAACAGCATTCAACACCCGGTATCTCTTTCAGCAATTCAAGAATGCGTGCGCGCCTGCGCGTAAATTCTTCCGTCATCTCCTCTGTAGGACGCAGATCGCCCGTAAGCGCAGTAATGGCCGCACGTTGTGTTACCGCATTCGCTCCGCTGGTAAATTGTCCCTGCAGTTTTTCACAAGCCTTAGCTACATCTGCCTGGGCAGCGATATAACCGAGACGATAACCTGTCATGGCAAATCCCTTGCTAAGGCCGTTGATGATGATCACGCGGTCGCGGATCTCTTCAAACTGCGCAATGCTTTCATGTCCCCCACCGAAGTTGATGTATTCATAGATCTCATCGGATATGATAAATACCTGCGGGTGCCTGCTAAACACTTCTGCAAGCGCTTTCAATTCTTCTTTTGTATAAACCGCTCCGCTGGGATTGCAGGGCGATGAAAAAATAAAAAGCTTCGTATCAGGAGTGATGGCTTCTTCCAGTTGTTGGGGACTGATCTTATAACGTTGATCAATACCTGTGGTTACCAGTTTCACAGTGCCTTCACCAAGCTTCACAATTTCTGAATACGTGACCCAGTAAGGTGTGGGTATCACCACTTCATCTCCTTTATCTACTACAGCCAGCACTGCGTTGGCAAGGCTTTGCTTGGCGCCGGTGGAAACAACGATGTTCTCCGGCTTGTATTCAAGATGATTATCACGGCGGATCTTATGACAGACCGCTTCGCGCAGATCAGGATATCCTGCAACCGGGGGATAATGGCTCCAGTTATCGTCAATGGCTTTTTTTGCTGAGTCTTTAATATGTTGAGGCGTATCGAAATCGGGTTCGCCGAGGCTCAGGTCAATCACATCAAATCCTTTGGCGCGCAACTCGCGGCCAAGCTTGGCCATTTTGAGGGTCTCGGGTTCGCTGAATCTGTCGAGTCGGGAGGAAAGTTGCATTGTATTTCAGGTTGTTTGCGCGGCAAAAGTAGGGGATAATGGTTTATTGGTTTATTAGTTTATTGGTTTAATGGGTTATACAGCGTGATGAAGATTTCACGCAAAGACGCAAAGAAGACGCAGAGGCGCAAGAGGCCTAGCCTTTTTAAATCCCGGGTTCTTGCGGAGAAAAAAGGCGAAGCC
>JBAVMD010000402.1:0-3016 GCA_049689695.1 Chitinophagaceae bacterium
GTAGTAAAGGGCCTGGCCAATGTAAATACCCGTATTGGCTTTAACAGCAACTGGCACTTGCTGCAGGCGCTTTTCAGCTTTCATTATTTTCCAGGCGGGCCTGTAAATAATATCAATGGGTTGTTACTGCTTATTGCTTTTCCTTACAGCCTCGGAGGCCTTAAGCAACTTATGAGGAAAGATTACAGGCTGAGCATGATCATCCGGTCGCTGCTGTTCATACCGCTGATCGCTTTTCATTTCGGGGCATCCAGCGACTATATTTTTTTCAATGTAAATTTTATCAGCTCACCTTCTGCTGACATTGCAGTGTGTGTTTTGCTCTGGCTTCTTTTCACCTGGCTGATTGAATTGGATGGAGCTACTGCGGGTGTGTATTACAGAAAGGCGTTGGCGATTATTCTGCTCACTGTTTTTCTTTTCACAGTTAAGCCCAGTTCTGCGCCCATGCTCATCGCCTGGGTTTTTTTCTTTTTCGGATTTATTTTAAAAAAAAGAAAACGACTGGCCATGTTCGCCATGATTACAGCTATTGTTGTAATTGGCCCATGGATGATAAGGAACGTGCTCATCAGCGGTTATGTTCTTTTTCCATTTGATGGCATCGACGTTGTTCAGGCAGATTGGAAGCTTCCGGTGCAGCATGTAAAATGGCATGCGAACGCGGTAAAGGTTTATGCCATAGATCCGGGTTATGATCTCAACAAACCCTTGATATTATCAACAGCGGAATGGTTTCCCGGCTGGTTTGAGAGACTGGGCTTTATACAGGTAGTGATGTTTGCATCTGCCCTCGTATCCTTGTTTGTATGCATGATTGTTTTTTTATTTCAGGCAGCAAAAAATGGAAAAGATTTTATGTTCGCCCGGAAGCATACTATACTGGCTGTTTGCATCATGTTTGCCGGAATAATTTTCTGGTTCCTTAAAGGGCCCGACTTCAGGCTTGGATACGGATTTGTCGCCATGCCCACGATATTAGTGCTCGCATTTATGCTGCAATATTTCCTGGGACCTGATGCAAAGTATGCAGCTTACCTGTTCATCTCTGTTATGGCTTGCATAATGCTGTATCACTACAGGTTGGCCTGGAAAGAGATGCCCAAAGCAATTGTGGCTGCGCCGGCTGAAAGAAGGCAACCTGATTCCGTTAAACAGGTTATCATGTCAAACGGTATTCTTATGAACATTATATTCAGCGATGATTCCTGGTTTGCTCCATTACCTGTAGCGAATAATAATGAATTTTACACGGTGAAGCCCGTGCTACGCGGCAAAACAATCAGGGAAGGATTTAAACCATCTGTAAAAAGAAAAACCGAATGAGCACGGAAATGTTATCCATCGTGATCCCTGCTTACAATGAGGAAAACACCATACATCTTATCATTAACAGGATCATGGATGTTTCGCTCATGAACGGTTTGCAAAAAGAGTTGATCATTGTGAACGATTGCAGCACGGATAAAACCGAAAAGGCCCTGATGGATTATATGGCTGCCAATCCTCATGTTCCTATCAGTTACTATAAGCACGAAGTGAATATGGGCAAGGGCGCTGCGCTGCATACGGGCATAGCGAAAGCAGCGGGCGATTACATAGTGGTGCAGGATGCCGACCTTGAATATGATCCGCAGGAATACAACGTGCTGTTGAAACCGATGCTCGATGGCTTTGCAGATGTAGTGTACGGCACGCGGTTTTACGGGGGCCAGCCGCACAGGATCCTCTTTTTCTGGCATACGATCGGCAACCGTTTCCTGACCTTTCTTTCCAATATGCTCACCAATCTGAACCTTACAGATATGGAGACCTGCTACAAAATGTTCCGTGCACATCACCTGAAAAAGCTGAAGCTCCGGGAAAAAAGGTTTGGCTTTGAACCAGAGGTTACGGCCAAGATGTCCCGCATACCCGGGATCCGCATCTACGAAGTGGGCATTTCCTATTACGGGAGAACTTATTCTGAGGGGAAAAAGATCGACTGGAAGGATGGAATTCATGCATTATACTGCATACTTAAGTACAATATTTTCAGTAGATAAGCCGGTTCGTTAAGGAAAACTCAATCTGTTCAAACCGCCCTAATTAACCCATACTTAACCGCTTCTTTTCCGCTTAATTTCCTTACCTTTGCGCACCAATTTCAGAGTTTAAACCAGTTCAATAAACAACAATGGCAGATCTACGATTTCAGAGAAACTTTGGTATTGCCGCTCACATCGATGCAGGCAAGACTACCTGTACAGAACGTATCCTGTATTACACCGGTGTGTCGCACAAAATAGGCGAGGTGCATGATGGCGCGGCTACTACAGACTGGATGGAGCAGGAAAAAGAAAGAGGTATCACTATTACCTCTGCTGCGGTAACCTGTTTCTGGAACTTTCCCACAAACCAGGGAGAGCCTATTTCCGATACTAAAAAATATAAGTTCAACATCATCGATACTCCGGGCCACGTGGATTTTACCGTAGAGGTAGAGCGTTCCATGAGGGTTCTGGACGGACTGGTTGCTTTGTTCTCTGCAGTTGATGGCGTAGAGCCTCAATCTGAAACCGTTTGGCGCCAGGCCAACCGTTACAATGTTCCGCGCCTTGGTTTTGTGAACAAGATGGACCGTGCAGGTGCCGACTTCCTGAACGTAGTGAAGCAGGTGCGCGAAATGCTGGGCGCTAAATCAGTTCCCCTGCAATTGCCTATCGGAGCTGAAGACGATTTCAAAGGCATCGTGGACCTGATTCAAATGAAAGGAATTATATGGGACAGTAACCAGGGTATGACCTACCAGGAAGTGCCGATCCCAGCTGATCTGCAGGAAGAAGCAGAATATTGGAGAGCGCAGCTTATTGAAGCAGTAGCTGAGTATGACGATAAGCTGATGGAGAAATTCTTTGATGATCCTAATACCATCACAGAAGCTGAAGTTCATGAAGCTGTGCGTAAGGCAACTATTGATATGACCATCGTTCCGATGCTCTGCGGTTCTGCCTTTAAGAACAAAGGTGTACAGACG
>JBAVMD010000403.1:0-2043 GCA_049689695.1 Chitinophagaceae bacterium
GCTTCAATACACGCCTGTATTTACCAAAGACCGTGACCACACCTATGGTTCCCTGGTTGATGGTCTTGAGCCCCATCAAAATAAGGAGGATGATCACAAAAATCCACCAGTTGGCGGCAAAGAAGGACGTATCCATGTAGGTTATTTTTTTTGAAGATAAGTAATAAAGGGTTTCGGGTTTAAGGTTTCGGGTTTAAGGTTCTTTTGTGTGAGAAACTTGTTATTACTCGTACGGCTGCTGTTTTTAAGTTTAACGCGGACCGAAAACTTATTTTGGTCATTCATGACGGTACAGAAAGATCTCTACTCTCCTGTTCCTTTGCCTTCCCTGTGGTGTGAGATTGCTCGCAACGGGATGAAGGTAAGCATGATATCGCACCAGCAGCTTCCGTTGATTGATGGTGGCTTTGCCGGTAATATAAGCAGCTACTGCTTTTGCCCTGTCGGCAGAAAGCTTCATATTGTAAATAAGAGTTCCAACGCTGTCTGTGTGTCCGGCCACGATCAGCGAATCGAACGGCTTGCTTTTGACCGCTGCAGAAAAACTATCCAGCACGCCTGTACTTAATTCGTTCAACTTTGCGCTTGCAGTGGCAAATAAAATATCGGGAATGATAAGCGTGTCGATTTTCAGCAAAATAGTAAGGGAAGGCTTCTCAACAATTGGAGGGTAGTTTCTGTAAAGGCGAGCTTTTTTTACCAGCAGTTCATGCCGTTCGCTTTCATTGTACATATCTTCTTTCACCTTCGCTGCATCCGCGCAAAGCAATTCATGCGTATCCAGTGGCTTCAGTGAAATATCGTCGATATACACATAAAAATTGCCGAGAATATCCGCAGGCAAGGTGAAAGCAGGGTCCGTTCTTTTAAAGCTGCCCAGCGTGATGAATATCTCGCCTCCCGTGGCAGTGTATATGAATGAAGCTTTGCGCCACGACAATGAATCGGGTTTTTTCAAATCAGCCAGGGCTGTATCTCTGTAAATAAGCTGCGGACGTAATTGTGCAACTACTTTTTTTTCTGCAAGGATATCCGTTGGCGAAAAATATATTCCCACACTGTCCAACGCCTTGTGCCGCGATAGTACAAAGAACTCAAGCAGGTATTGCTTCCCCGGCCGCAAAGCGCATAACAATCTTGTACGGAGGTACGACCGTTTTGCTTTAGTGCGTGTATTGCCTACGATGAGTCCTGTGAAGTGCGAACCCGTATGCGCCAGTTTATAATCCTGAAAATAATAATCCGATGTAAGCGTAGTGCTTATCCACGCTTCCGGCGCACAGTTCTGGGTATACTCTGTGCAAATGTTCTCCTCTTCGAAGCTTTCATTTACCAGCAGGTTCTGGCTATGAACGCGAAGCGAAAGCAATAAAGCACAAAGCAAAAATTTATACAGCATACGTTAACTCCTTTCTTCCCATATCATGGCAAGATGCACGATTGTTTCCACGCTTTTTTGCATATCCTGTATGCTCACGTATTCGTGCTTGCCATGAAATGCCATTTCACCGGTGAATAAATTGGGACAAGGCAATCCCATGAAAGAAAGTCTCGACCCATCGGTTCCTCCGCGGGCGCTCATCTGCACTACATTCACCCCTGCACGCTCAATGGCTTCTTTTGCATATTGCGAGATCTCAGGATGCTTATCCAACACTTCTTTCATGTTGCGGTATTGCTCCTTAACTGTGAAATCAGCTTTTGCACCCGGGAATGATTCCAATGTCTCCTGCACTTTTTCCTGCAGGAATTTTTCATATTCCTCCAGCTTTGCCGTATGAAAATCACGGATGATGAACCCAACGGTTACTTTCTCCGCGATGCCGCTGATCTGTACGGGATGAACAAAGCCTTCGCGGGCCTGCGTGGTCTCGGGAGAAAAATGGCTTTTCGGCAGCGTTTCCAAAAAAGCAGCGGCCACTTTGATGGAGTTTACCAACTTGTCTTTTGCATAGCCGGGATGCGCGCTCACGCCATGAAATACGATGCTCACACCATCGGCAGAAAATGTTTCGTCTTCATATGCGCCGCGTTCGCCTGCAT
>JBAVMD010000404.1:0-2260 GCA_049689695.1 Chitinophagaceae bacterium
GGACGTATTTTCTGCACGCCCGCGACTAAGGACCTTACTGCGGTATTATTGCTTGATTCGGCAGGCATACAGGAAGAAGATGTTCGTTTTGTGAACAAACGCCGAATTGCTCAAGGCAAGCCTTACCTGCAACCGCTTTATACCACACCCGATGCCATTGCTGCGATCAAACAATTAGAGGCGGTGGAATACGGTACCTGGTTTACTGTTACAGAAGGTGTGCAATGCATGTTCACCGATGTTGGCCACATCATCGGCAGCGCAGCAGTAAACCTGCGCATAACAGAAAAGGGAAAGCAAACCGCCATCACTTTTAGTGGAGATGTTGGCCGCTATCGCGATGTGATCCTTAGGTCGCCGGAAAATATTCCGCAGGCCGATTTCATTTTACTGGAATCAACTTACGGCAACAGCCTGCACGATAAGCAAACTACTACACCCGACCTGTTGCTGCAATGGATACAAAAAACATGCATAGAGAAAAAAGGAAAGCTCATCATGCCCGCATTCAGCGTGGGTAGAACACAGGAACTGCTGTATGCAATGAACCAATTGGAATTAGAAGGCAGGCTTCCTGCCCTGGAATATTTTGTTGACAGCCCGTTAAGTGGCGAAGCTACCGCTGTGGTAAAAAAATATCCGCGCTATTTTAATAAGACCATACAGGAGATTTTAAAAACAGATAATGACCCGTTTGGCTTCAGTGGACTGCATTTTGTTTCATCCGTTGATCAATCGAAATTGCTGAATTTTCGCAATGATCCTATTGTGATCATCTCCGCCAGCGGTATGGCAGAAGCAGGAAGAGTAAAGCACCACATCAGTAATAATATCGAGAATACGCGCAACACCATTCTGCTCACCGGCTATTGCGAACCTCGTTCATTAGGCGGAAGGCTAATGGATGGCGCAAAGGAAGTGACCATCTTTGGAACCGTGCACCAGGTGAATGCAGAAGTAGGATCAATGCGGAGCCTGAGCGCGCATGGAGATTATGAAGACCTGAGTCAATGGCTGGCAGGGCAGGACCCGCGCGGCGTAAAAAAACTTTTTCTTGTACACGGAGAATACGATGTGCAAACCGCATTTCAAAAACGCCTGGTAAGTAAAGGGTTTTTAGATGTTGAAATTCCGGAGAGACATTCGACCTTTGGATTGGGAGTTTGAAGGCGAGCTACGAGCTATGAGCCGCGAGCAGGAAGCTTATAGCTTATAGCTCGTAGCTCACAGCTCACTAATCCACTTCTTAAACTCACTCGAATTCTCCTGGCTCACAATGATCTCTTCATCTATCGGCAAAGTGAGCTCCACGCTGATCTTGCTGCGCTCAAGCGGCTTGAACCTCCTGATGAAATTGGCATTTACAATGAACTTCCTGTTGGCGCGGTAGAACATATTGTTATCGAGCTCTGATTCCAGCTCTGCAAGATTATTTGCTTCCGCCATGTATTTGCGGTTGTCTTTATCAACCAGGAACACCAGTTTGTGCTCCGTGAAAAAATAAACAATGTCTTCTGTACGGATGGCCTGGAACTCCATGCCACGCTTTACAATGATCCTCGACTTTTTCTTTTCCTGTGTATTGTTGATATGGCTGAACAAAGAAGAATAGTTGCCGAGGAAATGCTGCTGCAATCCCTTATACTTTTTCATGGCCCCTTTTAGTTTGTCCTGGTCAATGGGCTTGAGAATATAATCTATGCTGTTGTACTCAAAAGCCTGCGTAAGGTATTTGTCGTACGCCGTAGTAAAAATGATGGGGCAGGTAACATTGCATGATTTAAAGATGTTGAACGATGGTCCGTCTGATAACTGTACATCCATAAAAATCAGATCCGGCGAAGGGTTTTGGTTCAGCCACTGCACGGTATCGCGCACGCAGCCAAAGGATGCTACCACGTTTACATTGTCTTCAATGGCTTTGAGCTCACTAAGCAGGCATTCGTAAGCAGGTCTTTCATCTTCGATAATTAATACGTTCATGGCTAAAATTTTAGGATGGGTAATTTGACCGTAAAGAACCGGTAGTTGTTTTCTATGACTATGCTTTTTCGGGTAATGAGTTTGTACCTGTTGTCCAGGTTATTTAATCCTATCTTATTCGATGGTGCTGATTGCTCTTTGGGTTTTACGGGATTGCGCACAACCACGTAATTAGATGAGACCGCTACTTTAATATCAAGCGGGTGCGAATCGTTGAATTCGTTGTGCTTGATAGCATTCTCCACCAATGTTTGCAGCGAGATGGGCGGAATAAGAT
>JBAVMD010000405.1:0-6479 GCA_049689695.1 Chitinophagaceae bacterium
CTTATACATCATTTGGGCAATTATGCGCCTGACAGTATCATCAGTGAAAAAAACGACGTCTGGATATATAAATACCGGCACCAAACCCAAAAAGACTCGGTGGCCCTGTTTGTTTATGCACCGTCAAGGAAGGGCAATAAATATCCAGGCTATTCACTGGCCCTGAACACAAAGGCGTCGCAGGCTTTGGAAGTGAGCTTTATCGATCAAAGCAAGACGGGAAAAACAGCTATAAAGCCGGTAAGTAATGGAAAGGTTCCCATTGATATAGATGAAGTGCCTAGGCTCATTTTATTCAAGGAGCAGTAACGCCCCACTCGCCATTCCCCACTTCCCACTGACCCTTTTGTATTTTCCCTCAGCCAATAAGCCATAAATTCCCTAATTTCAGCGCCCATCCTGATACCTATCGGGACCCATCCCAAGTTTCCTGAAAATCCGCCGGACGTTGCTTGCACGCAATTATTTTTGACTCTAAACCTTTTGAATTTTGTCGTCACAAAAAGCCCCTTTGCAAAAAACCATTTCAGGTATCCGCGGAATAATTGGCGGAAAGCCTGGTGATAACCTTACTCCTCTTGATGTAGTTCGTTACACGGCTGCATACGGAAGCATGCTGCTGGAAAAAAAACAATCCAACAAAGTAGTGATAGGCCGCGATGGACGTATCAGCGGCAAAATGATCAGCGATCTTGTTACCAGCACGCTGATAGGATTGGGACTGGATGTTACAGACCTTGGACTTTCCACCACGCCAACAGTTGAACTGGGCGTGAAATGGGAGAAAGCGGCAGGTGGCATCATCATCACAGCAAGCCACAATCCCCGGGAATGGAATGCATTAAAGCTGCTTAACAGCGATGGAGAATTCATCAGCCAGGCTGACCTGGACATCATGCTTAAAAAAGTAAAGGGCGAAAGCTTTTCATTTGCCACAGTTGATAAACTGGGCACCTGTACTGCAGAAGATTCTTACCTGCAAAAGCACATCGATGCGGTGATCAACTATCCGCTGGTAGATGTGGCTGCCATTGGCAGAAAAAAATACAGGGTAGTAGTGGATGCCATCAATTCAACCGGCGCCATATTTGTTCCACCGCTGCTGAAGGCGCTGGGCATTGAAGAAGTAAAATTGTTGAATGGCGAAGTGAATGGAAAGTTCGCGCACAACCCGGAGCCTCTGCCGGAAAGCCTGGTGGCGCTGAGCGCGGAAGTAGCGAAATCGGGTTTCGATTTCGGTATTGCCGTTGATCCGGATGTTGACCGTCTTTGCTTTGTATGTGAAGATGGCAGCATGTTTGGCGAAGAGTTCACCCTGGTGGCCGTTGCCGATTATGTTTTAAGCAAAAAGAAAGGCAATACGGTGAGCAACATGAGCAGCACCAAGGCGCTTAAAGAAGTTACACTAAAACACGGGGGCGAATACTTTCCTTCTGCAGTGGGCGAGGTGAACGTGGTGAGCAAAATGAAGGAAGTAAATGCAGTGATTGGCGGAGAAGGCAATGGTGGCATTATTGTGCCCGACCTGCATTATGGCCGTGATGCCTTGATAGGTATCGGCCTGTTCCTGAGCGCTCTCGCCGGTCATAAGAACGGCATGAAATCGTTCCGCACCGGTTACCCTGATTATTTCATATCAAAGAATAAAATAGATCTTCCCGCGGCCATCGATCTTAAAGATGTGTTCGAGAACATCCAGAAAAAATACAAAAACCACCAGATCAATACGGAGGATGGCCTGAAGATAGAGTTCGACTCTGACTGGGTACACCTTCGCCCTTCCAATACAGAACCCATCATCCGCATTTACGCGGAAAGCAGCTTCAAGACCACGGCGGATAATATTGCAAGGAGATTGATGCAGGACATTAAAGAATCAATGTGATTGATTCTTAAGGCACAAGGTGCAAGGCACAAGGCACAAGGAACAAGGCACAAGAAGCAAGCAAAGATTTAAGGGGCTCACGCTCAGGCTTGTGTCTTTACTTGCTTCCTGTGCCTTGTTCCTTGTGCCTTGCACCCTGTTCCTTGTCCCTTGCACCTTGTGCCTTTATTGCACTATTTTTGCCCCGTCATGAACAGAATCTATCTCGATAACGCTGCCACAACCTCGCTTGATTCCGAAGTGCTGGATGCAATGATGCCCTACCTCACGGAAAAGTTCGGCAATCCATCTTCCATTTATTCTTATGGCCGGGAAAGCAGGCTTGCAGTAGAAACTTCACGTAAAACAGTAGCCAAAATCCTGAATGCGCACCCGGCTGAGATATTTTTTACCTCAGGCGGAACAGAAAGCAGCAATACTGCCATCACTGCTTCGGTAAAAGACCTGGGCTGCACGCACATTATTACGTCACAGCTGGAGCATCATGCCACGCTGCATACCGTGGAATACCTGCACAAAAAAGGCGAGGCGGCTTTAAGCTATGTAAAACTGTTGCCGGATGGGCACATAGACCTGGAAGACCTTGACCACCTGCTGTCTGGCTGCGATGAAAAATGCCTGGTTACCCTCATGCACGCCAATAATGAAATAGGCAATATTCTCGACCTGCATGCCGTGGGCAATATCTGCCGGAAATACGGGGCAGTTTTTCATTCCGATACGGTGCAGACCGTGGGCCATTTTCCGTTCGACCTCCGCAATACGCCGGTGCATTTTATTACCGGCGCAGGGCATAAGTTCCATGGTCCCAAAGGGGTAGGACTGCTCTATATAAATGAGAACGTTCGCATTCAGCCATACATACACGGCGGATCACAGGAGCGCAACATGCGTGCAGGTACTGAAAACCTGTATGGAATAGTAGGATTTGCCAAAGCCCTGGAGCTTGCTACCGCAAGATTTGAGGAAGAAAGCACTTATGTGCGCGGCATTAAGCTGTACATGATGGAGCAGTTAAAGCAGCATGTTAAAGGCATCGCTTTTAATGGCGATCCCGCGGGTTGCTGCCTGTATACGGTGCTCAGTGTTTCTTTTCCTAAAACGGAGAAATCGGAAATGCTGCTTTTCAATCTCGACATCAATAACATCTGCGCATCCGGCGGAAGCGCCTGCACCAGCGGTGTAGAGCAGGGAAGTCATGTAATACGCGCCATCAATAACAATCCCAACCAGGTAACAGTAAGGTTCTCTTTCTGCAGGAAGAATACGAAGGAAGAAGTGGATTATGTGGTGGGTAAGCTGAAGGAAATCATTTAGGCGCAAGGCGCAAGGCACAAGGCACAAGGAACAAGGCACAAGAGGTGAAACTCGTGAAATAAAAAAAGGTCAATGTTTAAAACATCGACCTTTTGTATTTTTTACGACACTGCGTCAAAAGCTTGTGCCTAGTATCTTGTGCGTTGTCCCTTTCTTATTTTAGTCCTTCAATCTGCCCGCGAATCTCACCTCCTGCATACAATGTAGTATGAATGTTCACATAGTAACGGCCTAACAAAAGATTTTCTTCGGTAAATACTACTCCGTCTATCAATACGCTTCCGCTGTAAGTGCCTGCTATGGTTTTGGAAATAGAAGCAGTCCAATCCTGCAATATGCCTGCGTTCACACCTTTTTCTGCTGTGCCATGGATATGCGCCTGTACCAGCGGGCCGGTAAGTGAATTCCAGCGAACAGTATAGGATAAAGTACGAAGGTCTTTATTATAAACCAGGTCCATAGTTCCGTTACCTGACGTAAGCCTTTGAGGAACTTCCTGCAGGCCGCTGAGCGGTAGGTTATTGACAGTTAATATCTTATCGCTTAGATTATCTGAAGTGCAGGAACTGAACAGGAAAAAGCCCAGTGCAATGGAAAGTAAAAATGATGATGCTCTCATAAAAGTAGTTTTGTGTTGGCTTTGGCAGCTGCAAATATGCATAAAAATAATGAACCTCCTGAATCCGGAATTGTTTTCTTATCCTCAAAAATTACCCCAGCCGTAAAATATTTATCTTCCCTAAAATTCATGCTATGTTATCTTCCTTTCCCAAACGCTTTACGCTTGCATTAACGCTGATGGTTGCTTTGACGGCGTGTAACGGTGGCCCTGATGACGAAAACAACGCAAACTACCGGGACGACGTCCCTGATTCCACTGAAATTGCCCAAGGCCCTCCCGAGTGGAGCCTGCAGTCAAACATTTACGAAGTAAACCTTAGACAATATGGACCCAACGGCAGTTTTGCCGGCTTTCAGAACGAACTTCCCCGCCTGAAGGAAATGGGCGTGGATATTCTCTGGTTCATGCCCATTACGCCCATCAGCAAAACAGACCGTAAAGGACCGCTCGGCAGTTATTACGCCGTTCAGGATTACCGCAACGTGAACCCGGAGTATGGCAATATGAGCGATTGGAAAGCATTGGTAAGCAAGGCGCATGAGCTGGGATTGAAAGTGATAACGGATTGGGTGCCTAACCATAGCGGGGCGGATCATGCCTGGCTGCAATCACATCCTGATTTTTATGCAAAGGACAGCGCCGGCAAGGTGATAGCGCCGTTTGATTGGACCGACGTACGTAAGCTGAATTACGAAAACGAAGAGATGCGCGATAGCATGATCGCCTCTATGAAATTCTGGGTTATGGAAACAGGTATCGACGGCTTCCGCTGCGATGTTGCCGGTGAAGTACCTAATGATTTCTGGAAAGCGTGCATCGATTCGCTTCGTGCGGTAAAGCACGTATTCATGCTGGCCGAAGCCGATAAGCCGGAACTGCATAATGTTGGGTTCAATGCCACGTATGCATGGAGCATTATGGGCACAGCGTACGGCCTCAATTCCGGCAAGACCACGCTTGCGCAATGGCAGCATATAATAGATTCAGTTGATCAGTTGCTGCCACCCGATGCCATGCGCATGTATTTTACTACCAACCACGATGAGAACAGCTGGAACGGTACGGAGTTCGAGCGTTTCGGGCAGGGATATAAGGCTTTTGCGGTGTGGACGCAAACCATGAAGAGAAGCATCCCGCTTATTTACAGCGGACAGGAAGAGCCGAATAAAAGGCGATTGAAATTCTTTGAGAAAGATCCCATCTCCTGGAGTAAATATGAGCTGGCGCCTTTTTATAAAACACTGCTTGAATTAAGAAAGAGCACGCCTGCGCTTGCAGCGGATGCATCGTTTAAAAAACTTGCTACAGGAAAGGATGATGCGGTATATGCTTTTACACGGGAAAAGAATAACAGCAGGGTAGTGGTGGTTTTGAACCTCAGCAAAAAACCACAGCAGTTCTCTATTGCAGATGATGCGCTCACGGGCAACGCCCAATCGGTATTTGAAGGCAAAACCGAAACGCTTACGCGAGAAAAGGCTTTTAGTTTGAAGCCGTGGGAGTACGTGGTTTATAAGTATTAGTTGGAAGTTAGATGAGTCGATGATATGGGAAGTTTAGGGAACGCGGATCATCAGGATCTTTTAGGATTTTTTAAGATTGGCCGCTGCAATTACTTGCCGGCTCAAAGTTTCATGAACAATCCTAATAAATCCCAAAAGATCCTGATGATCCGCGTTCCCCTGCTTTCTCTAATATGAATCCGTAACTTGAAACTCCTTAAAGCCAACCTCCATGTCGTTAGCTGTTACAAAAGAGCGCATACGCTCTATAGATGTTTTGCGCGGTCTTATCATGATCATCATGGCGCTGGACCATACACGTGATTTCTTTCACAGCGAAGCAATGATCGCCGATCCGCTCAACCCCGCTACCACTACGCCAATACTGTATTTCACACGATGGATAACACATTTCTGCGCCCCGCTTTTTGTGCTGTTGTCAGGTACATCCGCTTACCTCGCCGGCCGCAGGAAAACAAAGGCTGAACACAGCCTGTTCCTTATCAAGCGCGGTCTTTGGCTTATATTCATGGAATTGACCCTGGTCACCTTCGGTATTACATTCGATCCGCTGTTTGGTATAATCGTGCTGCAGGTGATCTGGGCCATCGGCATCAGCATGGTGATACTCGGCCTGGTGGTATGGCTGCCGCTGCCGGTGATCTTTGCATTGGGACTTATTATTTTCTTCGGGCACAATGCACTGGATTATTACGAAGCTACCAACCCGCAACCCGGACTTTTATACAGCCTCCTGCATCGCGCAAACTTTATTCCTTTTGGCAAAGGCCAGCTGCTTGGGATATTTTATCCTTTCCTGGCCTGGACCGGCATTATGATGCTGGGCTATTGTATGGGAAAATGGTTCGAGCCTTCAGCAGCTGTTTCACTGCGGAGAAGAAGATTGCTTTTTACAGGGCTGGGATTGATTGCGCTCTTTATTATCCTGCGTGCATTGAATGGCTATGGCGATCCCATACCCTGGAAAGATCCTGAGCAGGGAGGAATAAGAACGCTGCTGGCATTTCTGAACGTACAGAAGTATCCGCCTTCGCTCATGTTCTCCAGTATTATTTTAGGCATCGGGCTGCTCGCATTGCTTTTCCTGGAAACTGTAAGGAACCGTTTCACTGAGATACTCAAAGTGTATGGA
>JBAVMD010000406.1:0-7318 GCA_049689695.1 Chitinophagaceae bacterium
CCTTCTGAGAGTATGGATTGTCTCGACTTCGTATATATTCTTTCGCCGGCTTCGTTATAAATGGAAAGCGATACCTGTGTCTCAATGTTCTGCCTTGTAACAGAAGTACCGTGGCTGTTATTCCGCCTGATAACTTTAGCGTCGCGGCTGTAATGTTCTATGGTTTGCCTGCTGGTATTGTGGTTTCGGTCGGTAGTTACTACACTGCCCGCGCTTTGCAACACGCTTCCCATGACAATATATTCAACCTGGAGCACCGCAGCCAGTTCCTTAGGCGTATACTGACGAATGTTTGTTTCGTTAATGCCGTTCCTGAGCAGGATCGCGTTTACTGTAACCGCGTCGATAAATTTTAGTTCGGAAGCTGAATTGCTCATGTAGCTGATAACGATGTCCTGCAGAAAGAAACGCATCTCATCTATCCTGTAATCATTGCCATCTGCAATGTAGGTCACCGGTATCACGGCTACCTTATTTCTTGAAGCGACCATGCTGGCAGGAGATATTTGTGCAGCAGCAAAAAAAGTTGTCAGCAGGAACATACTTATAATAGTGATGATCTTTTTCATTTTTATACTTTTTTGAAACAGCAGCACAACTTCTCGTGCTGCTGTTTGATTTTTAAATTACATGCGAACCAATCTGCCCGATCCTGAAATGTGCGTTGAAATAAAAGGATAGCCGCTGAAGTAAACTGAACCACTGCCCTGGATGGTTACATCGAGGTCGTCTGATACTTTAAGTTTAATATCACCGGAACCAATGGTGCGCGCAGTAACCGATCTTGCGGCAACGGCAGCCAGATCGATCTTACCGCTTCCATCTGTCTTTAATTTTTCACTTACCGTTGTGCCGCCAGCTGCGTTTATGCGACCGGAAACCGTGGTTTCAGCATCAATGTTGTTAGCAAAAACTTTTTGCAGGAAGATGCTGCCAGAACCCCATGAGCGAAGCATCAGGTTAGTGGTATGCAGATCGTTCATCAAAAAAATACTGCCGGATGTGGTGAGAAAAAGGCTGTTCACGTCAGGCGCAGTTATATTAATGCGAATGCTTTCGTCAGTATCATAGGTTTTTCCATTGCGGTAACGTATTACCAGCCTGTTGTCGATGATCGTTGTTTCCAGCATGGAGTGAATGCTTTGCCTTGCAGTTATTTCCACCTTGCGCTCTGAACCGGCAGTATAATATACATTACCGTTCATGCGAAGGTCTATACCTGTAAAAGATGGAACGTTCCTGGTTTCTGTAGCGATAGGACCATCTCCTACCACATCTTTTTTGCACGAAACAATGCCCAGCGTTGCAGCAGTAATTAAAATAGCTGTTGTTAACTTTTTCATTTTTTAATGTTGATTTGTTTTGATAATTATTTTTGAGAGCACAAAAGTATCTTCTGAGCAAGGGCGTATCTGGGTGATTTATACAAACAGCCCTGACTTTTATACCAAGCAGCATACTGACTGAATTCAGGCTCCGCCAAAGGGAGATTTGCGCTGAAACCCCGGAATTACCCGTTTGGTATAACAAACAGGCCATTTGGTATAAACTCAGGCCCCGGCATTATGGATTCGGTAGTTTTGGGATATGCAAACCCGTGATAATATCATCGCACCTTTTAATAATCCCCTGATCAGGCTTATTTCTGACAACAGGTACCGCTGGCTGCGGCATACCTTGTTTATCATGGTAGGACTTATTCTTGCTTTTAAAGGCGACATAGGCGTACCCAACCAATATACTGATGAGGTACAGAAGGCAGTACTTATAGCAGACAGCATTTCATTCGTTTTCATCCTGGGCATTATTTACCTGCTGCTGTTTGTTTTTGTTCCCAGGCTGCTGTTCCGCTCCAAATTGTTTTTATTCTCGCTCTCGTTTATCGCCGGCATCGTTCTTATTTATCTGGCTGTTTGGGCAGTGGACTATTATATTTTAAGGCCGGTTAACCCCGGAAATATGCAGCACATCGATCTTTCGATCGTTCATTTTATACAGGTGGGAACCGTGTGTGCAGTGCTGCTGGCATCCGTAGTTGGAATGAAAGTATTTAAGAAGTGGATCAACGATGTGCAGCGCATGAACGAGTTGCAGCAGGTGAATCTTAAAACTGAATTGGCACAGTTGAAAAGCCAGGTAAACCCTCACTTTCTCTTCAATACCCTGAACAACCTGCTGGTGCTGGTTAAAACCGATACCGATAAAGCATCACAGGTTTTGCTTGGCTTGTCTGACCTGTTGCGTTACCAACTGTACGATAGCACAAGAGAAAAGATCCTGTTATCGAAAGACATTGCATTCATGCAAAACCTGCTGGAACTGGAAAAGATCCGCAAGAACGATTTCACCTACACGATACATACCGAAGGACATGTTGATGGCCAAAGCCTGCCGCCGTTTCTTTTTATTCCGTTTGTGGAGAATGCCATAAAGCATGGAGCTTCTACTGTAGGACATTCGTACCTTACACTTTGGTTTAAGATCAAAGAGAAGCAGTTGCATTTTCGATCGGAAAATTCAAAACCTGCCATCAAAACAAGCATGGCCGGCGGCCTTGGACTGGGAAATATAAAAAGACGACTGGAATTATTGTATCCCGACAATCACACCCTGCAGATTACTGACGATACCGATAAGTACATTGTAAACCTCACCATACCGTTATGACCTGTATAGTTGTAGACGACGAGCCGCTTGCGCGCCAGGGAATGGAAATGAATATCGCCAGCGCTTCCTTTCTGCAGTTGCTGGGCTCATTCAGCAATGCATTGGATGCGGGAGATTTCCTGCGCAAGGAAAAAGTAGACCTCATGTTCCTGGACATCAGTATGCCGGAACTGAGCGGACTCGATTTTTTAAAATCGCTCCGAGAAGCTCCGCTGGTAATATTCACTACAGCTTATCCCCAGTATGCATTGGAAAGCTATGAACTGGATGCCATTGATTACCTGGTAAAACCCATCCGCATAGAACGTTTTCTGAAGGCGGTGAACAAAGCGGAAAATCATCTGAGCCTGTTGCAGCAGCAATCCGGCAACAGGCAGGAAACCAAAATTGAAGAAGATTTTGTTTTTATCAAAGCTGAGCGCAAGTATTTCAAGATATTCTTTAAAGATATTTTATACATAGAAGGTTTGAAGGATTATGTGATCATTTACACAACCGACAATAAGATCATTACTTCCATGAACATTAAAACCATTGCAGCGCAGCTACCGGCCGCCATCTTTGCAAGGGTTAGCAAATCTTATGTCGTAAATACACATCGCATTTCTTCTTTCGACAATGAGCTGATCTATATTCACGATCATGAAATTCCATTGGGGCAAAGCTTTAAGGAAGAGTTTTTAAAGCAATACATAGAAGGAAAAATCGTGAAACGATAGCTGGAAAAAAATGATGTGGTATTTATTTTGCAGGCATAAACCTCACCTGTTGCAATGAAAATTCTTTTGAAGGATTGACCGTTGGGTCAGTGAGCTCATTTAATTTAGCATTTAATGAATATATTTTCCCATTGGCCAAAGTAGATGTTGTAGGATAATGAAACCTGTCTTCCATCAGGGTATATGCCTCAATTTCTGCCGACTGCCAATTGTCTGCCGACGATAACCGGAATACCTTATTAACTCCTTTGTTCTGTATCAGCACCAGGTTTTCGTTCTGATCCCATAATAAACCATCAGCGCCGGGGAAAAATGATTTCGTTTTTATTACTGTAACACTTCCCGGCTGGGCAGTGCTCACCTTTAACAGTTGTCCTTTTGTATTGTGCGCCACCACCAGGTAGCCTTTTGAGCTCCATACAATTCCATTTAACCCAACATCTTCACTTTTGAATAAATCATTCTTTGCAAAGATGGAGGCTTTCATGTTAGCATCCACCTGGTAGATCACCGGCGAATAGCTATCGGTTATATAAATATTGCCTTTATCATCCAAGGTAAGATCATTTGCAAAATGTTTTCCCTCGATAAGATTTGAAAGATCTATATCATCGGTTTTCTTTCCTGTATTCAGATCGAGCCCTATCAAACGGATCTTCTTTTTATAAGTTGAAGGATCGGAATACATGCTGTAATTAGCATCGCCTGTGCAAACCCATAGTTTGTTGCGCTTAGCGTCTACCTTCATGCCATAGCTTGATTTAAGAGAAGCATCTTCGTAAAAAACGGTATATACCCCTTTATCATTCACAGTGCCAATAGTGCCTGTTCTCACAGACGAAACATAGAACAGATTTTTCGAGGGGTTATACGCAGTGCCTTCGGGATAAGCCATTGGCGCTTTAAAATTTATCCTTGGCGTTTGTGCAATAGAATAATCGCAAAAACAAATTGCAGCGATCATCAAGACAAAATATATTCTTTTCATAATTGTTTTATTACCTGGTTAATCAGCGCTTATGCAATAGATAATGCCATTTGCATCGTCTGAAAAATAGATCCTGTTCTTTTCTGAAATGGCTAACCCGGCAGGACGCCCAAACCTTGACCTGCCATTTGCATTCAAAAATCCGGTAAGAAAATCTTCTGCTTTAACTGGCTTGCCGTTCTCGAACCTGATGCGTTGAATTTTAAATCCATCAGGATTTTTTTTATTCCAGGAGCCGTGAAGTGTTACCAGCGCATCGTTGCTGAAATCTTTTGGAAGGCCGGCAGCTTTGTACAAAAATTTAAAATCGATGGGTGCGCTGTGTGCGGGAAAAAGCAGCACGGCTGCCTGCGTTGTTTTAGCGTATGCCTCTTTTGTTGAGCCGATGGGGTCTTCGCGGGTATTGTCTACTTGTTGCTTTCCGTACACCAGCGGCCAGCCGTAATCGCCTCCTTCAATAATATTGTTTAATTCCTCTGGCGGAATATCGTCGCCCCTCCAGTCTGTACCGTGGTCCATCCCCCATAATTCTTTTGTTTGCGGATGCCAGTCGAAACCCAGCGTATTTCGGAGGTTCCGGGCATACACCTTCCTGTTCTTTCCATCGGCATCAGCCTGCAGGATCGTTACATGTTCGGGGTTGGTTTCTTTGCAGTCGTTGCAACTTGAGCCGATGGTTATGTATAATTTTCCATCCGGCCCGAAAGCTATCGTGCGGTTATCGTGCTGCGCGCCATCGGGAAGGTCGTATATGAGTGTATCCAGGGACCCCACCGTTCCATCAGCATTCAATCGACCCCGGGCCAGTTTCTTAGTTGCACATAAGTACAGCCAGCCATCATGAATGGTAATGCCGTGAACCCCTTTGAAGTTGGAGACAATGGTCTGCATTTCTTCAAACTTTTCATCGCCATTCTTATCCTGCAGTAAAAGCACATCTCCTACATCTCTCCTGGTAACATATAGCCCGTTTGAGGCGAGCGCAAGCATACGCGGTTTACCCAGGCCTGAAGCGGCAATCGAGATATTAAAACCCGCCGGCAGTTTAAGCCTGCTCAACATGCTTTCTTTAAAGTCTTCGTGCTGGGGGAAATTTGTATGAACAGAAGCGGTAGTGGTTTCTTTTTCAGGAATGCCCTTCTGAGCAAATGCTGCCTGAGTGCAGAGTACCATAAAAAAAACTGTCAGGCTGTTGTAAAATATTTTCATCTATGTAAGCATTTTATTAAGATGCTGAATTCACAATTTCGATGCCATCACAAATACAAATACCTGATACCCAATTTTGAACCTGCCGGATGTTTGTGAATCCTCAATGGCGCGGTCTTTCATCTACAAAATATTTACAAGCTCATCCATAGTAATTGTCGCAACATTGTTATACCTTTTCATTGATTTTACTCCTCCTGTGCAGTACCCATTAAAAAAAGCTTTATCAAGCCAACCTATTAACCTATTATCCAGTCTTAATGCGATTTGATATCCTTCAAAAAAGCCTTTTTTGGGTTAACATTTACAGTTATTAATTACGAATCAATGCTTATACTTATGAGGAAGGTCTTTCTTCTCGCCACAATCGGATTGATGTTTTTTGGTATTTCCGCCCAGGCCCAGCCAAACGTATTCGATCCGGCAGACCCTATAGTATACTATCCCAGCAGTACCCCAACCACCAACTGGGGGAATATTCAGAAATGGGTAGTGACAGACCGCAACCTGGGTTGGAATACTTCCTCCTATAAATCATACCATTTCAACGGCATTTCGTTCCGGCTGAAATATCCCAAAACCTATCAGCATAATGTATCCGATGGCAAGAAGTACCCTGTGATGATCTTCTGGCATGGCGCTGGTGAAAAAGGTTTCATTTACGATAATGAGGGCCACCTGTTACAGGGTGGAGAAGTTTTCCGGGATCGCGTGGACAACGGTTCATTTGATGGCTTTCTCCTCTTCCCTCAGAATACAGGCGGTTCTTTCGGTAATTCTTATTACGGCCCAGTGATCCAGGTGTTGGATTCCCTGGCAAAATATTGCAAGCTGGATGTTGACCGTGTGTGGGTGAATGGCGCATCTGCCGGTGGCAGCGCCGCCTTTGATATTACAGCTGGTTACCCTCATCGCATAACCAAGGCAACCCCGTCTTCCGCAGCGGCTACGGGTATTATACCTTTTATTTCCAGCTTTGTTCATGTACCTATTTGGTTTGCAACAGGCGGTCTGGATGTAAATCCAAGCCTCTTCATGGCCCAGCAACTGTACGATTCGCTGAAAGCGCATGGCGCTGATATAACATGGACCTTATATCCTGACAGGGGTCACTATATATGGATATCCCATTGGTTTGAGCCTGGTTACGTAGAGTTTACAAGCGATATGCACAAGGCCAACCCGCTGGTATATTTTCAAAGAAGCTTGTTTTGCCCTGATGAAGTGATCAAAGCACAAATGGGTATTTCACCCGGGTTTGTTGCCTATGAATGGGCAGTAAATACAGGCTCGGGCTACACAACCATTCCCGGCGCTACTTCTAATGAATATATAGCTACTGCTTACGGAACGTACCGGGTTCGTTTCAAAAGAACTTCCGGCGGCGATTGGTCAGAATGGTCCCCCAAACCGGTAGTAGTAGGGCCAAAGAGCACTACCGTTACCCCACCCATTACTATAAAGGGTCTTCGCAGCAAAGTAGTACCCGCGCCTGATGGCAGCACTACCGTTCCGCTGAAGCTTCCTCCCGGTTTTGTGGCCTATGAGTACTGGAAATTGAGTACTGACAGCACTATTGTAGGCACCGACAGTATTTACCAGGCAGGGCCCGGAAAGTACAGGGCAAGGGTGAAAGAGCAGTTTGGCTGTAACGCATTTTTCTCGCCAGACTTTACAGTTATTCCGGCAAACGGCATCAACAAGCCGGATGCTGCTAAAAACCTTACTGCTTTTG
>JBAVMD010000407.1:0-2473 GCA_049689695.1 Chitinophagaceae bacterium
TGGATCCTGTGCAGCGGTTGCTGATGGAGGTAACCTATGAAACTATTGAAAACGCAGGATACAATCCAGACTTTTTTGATAATAGCCGCACCGTTATTTATTTATCGCATGCTGATTATTCCTATTATACTTTTTTGTTGGATAAGGTACAGCACGAGCCAACCATATTCACAGGGAACAACCACTTTGCAGCATCAGGCAGAATAGCAAGGTATTTTAATTTAAGAGGCAATGCTACTGTTGTAAATAATGGCTGTTCCTCCGCTTTAAATGCTGTGCATCTTGCCTGCAATGAACTTATTTTTGGCGAGGCCGATTATGCAATAGCCATGGGGGCCCGTATAACCATAATGGTTGCAGAGAAAAACCCCGCAATATTTGATATCGGCATAGAAGCATTTGATGGAAAAACACGTTCTTTTTCTGATGATTCCATGGGATCGGGAGAAGGGGAGATGATCGGCTGCATACTGTTAAAGCCCCTGGAAAAAGCAATGGCTGATAATGATCATATTTACGCTGTAATAAAATCCACAGTAGCGAATCAATCCGGTATGCTGGCAAGCAGTTTGACAGCCACGAACGGCGCCGCCCAGGCCGAAATGCTTCGTGAAGCCTGGAAAAAAGCCAATATCGATCCCATGACAATTACTCAATTAGAGGCGCATGGAAGTGGAACAAAGCTGGGTGACCCAATTGAAATAGCAGGCGTTGATCTGGCTTATGAAGGCATTACTGATAAAAAGCAGTTTATAGCAGTTTCCTCGGTAAAAACAAATATCGGACATACCGACACAGGCGCAGGTATGGCCGGGCTCATTAAAGCAGCTCTTTCTGTAAAACACAAGGAATTATTTCCATCCTTGCATTTCAACAAACCCAACCCTTTTATAGACTTTAAAAACTCCGTTACCTACATAAATACCGAGCTGAAGAAATGGCAACCTGAATGCAGCATATTACGGGTAGGTGTTAACTCGCTGGGATTTACAGGGAATAATGTACATGTATTGCTGGAAAACCCGGCGGAAAGGACCATTGAAAAAAATAGTTATAATAAAGCTTATCTATTTACCCTTTCTGCAAAAACTTTCGATGCTTTGAAGAGAAACATCAGGGCATTTATTGATTATTTGAGCGAGCCTAACGAAGATTTACTAAGGGATATATGTTTTACATTGTCAGTAGGAAGAAAACATTACGATCACCGATATGCTGCAGTAGCAAAGGATAAAGAGGGCTTATTGGATTTGCTGAAAAAAAAATGTGAAAAAACTGCAGATGAAGAAGAAAAAAAGCCTTTAAAAAAAACAATATTTGTTTTCTCTGATAATTGCAATGCAGACGAAGACATAACCAGGTATTTAAGTGAAACTTATCCTCTATTTAAAGATGAGCATCAAAAATGCCTGTCGCTTCAGGCAGAAAAGAACGAGAATACCGATCGTTTTTCTTTCCAGTACGCAATGTATCAATTGCTTACTGCAAGCGGTTTATCCAGTAAACAACTGGTGGGACTTGGCGTAGGAAAACAGGTAATAGCGGCAATTACAGGTAAGTCCACTTTTGAGGAAGCTATAAAAACCGCATCTTCATTGCCCCCTGAAGAGCATATCGATTTACCGGGCCGGCTGCGGTCTTTAGTTGAAAGGGAGACCGAAAAGGAGAATGTTCTGTTTATAGAAATGGGGCCCGAGGCAAGCATATCCCAAAATTTAAAAAAGCTACATTCATCTTACCAGGATATTTATGAAGTGTTGTGTATGACAACCGGCTCAGAGGATCCATTGATCTGGCTTCTCAAAGAATGCTATTTATTTAATTATAAGGATATCGACTGGAATAAGTATGCAGAAACAAATAAAGGATACAGAATAGTTCTTCCCACCTATCAATTCGAGAAAACAAGATGCTGGATTACCGGGCCATTTTCAATTTCCGAAACTCGGCAAAAAGCGAACAACATACAGGCTGTTGTTGAAAAAAGTGTAGCAGAGGAAAAGCCATTCCCTAAAATTATACTGCCGGATGAATGGAGTGAAACAGAAAAGAAAGTGGCGCATATATGGTCATCTGTTCTTAGAATAAAAGATTTGAAGCTCACAGATGATTTTTTTGCTTTAGGCGGGCATTCTTTATTTCTTATAAAGGTAAATAACCGTATAGAAAAAGAATTTGATTTCAAATTCCAGCTAAAGGAAATGTTTGCGTTTGCCACCATCCGTTCACTGGCACAGGCAATCGATATGATCGCAGGAGAAGGGAGAGCGCCGCTTAAGCGTACAGAAATCATTCCAATCGAAAACCAGGAATATTATCCATTATCATTTTCCCAAAAACGTTTATGGATACTCAGCCAGTTTGTTGAAAGTTCGTTGGCTTATAATCTGGCAGATGCATACATATTTAAAGGAAAGCTAAATAAAAGATCTTTAAAAAAGGCTTTCGATACCCTGATTGAACGGCACGAAAG
>JBAVMD010000408.1:0-1982 GCA_049689695.1 Chitinophagaceae bacterium
AAGCACAGTTGGCCGGAATGGCGCAAGAAGTGAAAATTAACCGCGTTGCCATGGCCGGTGGCTGGTTCCTGACTAAAAACATCCTGTTAAAAGGGGAGTATGTAATGCAGAAGTATAAAGACTTCCCGGTCAGCGATTATCGCAACGGTGGCAAGTTCAACGGTTATGTTGTTGAAGCTGTCGTAGGCTTTTAATTATTGGGTTCATCACAAGAGTGCGATTGCAAGTGCCTGAATACAGGCACTTGCTTTTAATGATAATCAGTCTAAAAATATGTCAGTCAATTACAAGAACATTGTCGTTTTACTACTGGTTCCATTCTTATTAGGAAGCCATTTAAACAGACCAGAGGTGGGCTCATCTTCAAAAGCCGTGAGATGGGTAGTGGGAAAGAATAGCAGCCTTTATATACAAGGCAAAACGAATGTTAACCGTTTTACCTGCAATATTGATCAATATGCCGAAAACGATACGATCATTTGCTTTGGTGAGCCGTTAAAGCAGGTAAGGCTTTCGGGAGCTTTGCAATTGAATGTTTCCAGTTTTAATTGCCACTCCCGACTGATTACAAAAGACTTCAGAAAAACAATAAAGGCAGAAAAGTATCCAGTATTGACTATTCGCTTCCTTTCGCTGGAAAGTATGCCCGCATTGCAAAGCGAATCAGAATCTATAAAGGGGTGGGTGGAAATAGAATTAGCTGGCGTAGTTAAAAAATTCGAATTGAACTATTCATTTTCTAAAACGCCATCCGGTTCCATACAACTAATTGGAGAACGCAGATTTTCGTTTTCCGATTTTAATTTATTACCAGCTAAGAAATTAGGTGGCGTAATAAAAATAAAGGATGCCTTTGATGTGAAATTCCAGCTAACGCTGCAGCCCTTGCAGTAACCATATTATGGGTTATAAAGGCAGAATCCTAAGAAGATGTGTGAGGTATTGAAATACCTGGCAGTGGGCAGTAAGAAAGAATCAAAAAAGTTTGACGGGTGGATTGGTTGCTTGATCAGATACTGGCGTTTCAGAAGAGTGGTAGAGGTCTATTTAAGCGGAGCAAAGGTTGAGTGGATATTGCCGGGACTTGGCTCGTTAAGTCTTTAATTTCACTTATTTATTTGTGACGTGTATCAGATTGGGGCCGTGAAAATAAAAAAGCTTAAAAATATCCGTTTAACTCATTTCCTTTCTTTTAAATGTGTATGAATAACTATAATAATTCTCTTGAAATCAATCACATTAGACAGTAGGCTTTTTATTTAGAGCTTTATCGAGCGGGGATTAAATAAGCGCTCCACTATTATCTAATTATTCGTTTTTTTGAAAATTTAAAAATAGTTGGAATATAGTATCCCATTTTCAATGGACATCAGAAAACGAATATCTTTGCGCTTCTCATGCCAGAACAGGAATATATTTATCAGGACAGAATTATTGCCTTCATAGACGTACTGGGATATCGCGAAAAATTAAAAGAATTCCAAGATACTGCTGTGTTGAAGGAAATTGAGGGAACCGAAGTGCTGGTTTCCCCCAAAGTAAATGAATTTGTCAATACTTTCAAAGCAGCAATAGCCCCGCTGGACGATAAAAATATTCGTTATTATCTATTCAGTGACAATATTTGCATCGCAGTTGACCATATCGAAAACCCGCATCTAACTATCGAACTATTGTTTACAATTAATGAATTATTCCATGCCTTTGCACAAAAAGGTTACTTCCTACGAGGAGCCATGGAAACAGGGAAATTTATTGATGAAAAAATGATTGCTCTTGGTGTTCCGCTGAGTGCCGCCTATCTCGCTGAAACAACGAAAGCAGTGTACCCGCGTATCTTAATCTCAAAAGGATACTATGAACTGATTAAGGATTACCTTTCAGGGCCAGGAACAGGCCGCTATCCTTTTACAATCAACAATCACTTGATTTATAAAAGCTGCGAGTTATATTATCTGAATGTATTTTATCATGTCTTCATG
>JBAVMD010000409.1:0-1971 GCA_049689695.1 Chitinophagaceae bacterium
GCCGACGCTTATCGTGAATTATTTGCTTCTGCAGACAGCGATGCTTCCATTATATGCATGGAGGAAGAACGCGAATTGATAGCGCGTGAATCTGAAAAAAATCTCACCGGTTCATTGCAGCCTTCCAATCTTACTTACGTTATTTATACATCGGGTTCAACCGGTCAGCCTAAAGGCGTGATGAACGAACATGCCGGTGTTGTGAACAGGTTGCTGTGGACACAGGAGCAGTATAATCTTTCATCCACAGATGCTGTGCTGCAGAAAACAACTTTTTGTTTCGATGTGTCTGTATGGGAATTATTCTGGCCAATCATTGCCGGGGCGAAACTGGTGTTTGCACAACCCCGCAGGCAGGGCGAAAGCGCGTATCTCAAGAGCGCGATAAAAGAGCATGCCATTACAACCATTCATTTTGTTCCTTCCATGCTGCAGGCTTTCCTGGAAGATATAGAGCCTGGTGAATGCGCAGGACTGCAACGCGTGCTTTGCAGCGGTGAAGCTTTAAAGGCCGACCACATTCGCCTGTTCAAAGAAAAACTGCCGCAGGTTGAACTGCATAATTTATACGGGCCAACAGAAGCTGCAGTGGATGTAACTTATTGGGCGGTTCCGGAAAACTTCATGGGGACACGCGTTCCTATCGGAAAGCCGGTAGCCAACACACAATTGTATATTCTTGATAAGGCCGGAAAGCTTGCTCCCATTGGTGTTCCGGGCGAACTGTATATTGGTGGCGTGCAGGTAGCAAGAGGATATCTGAACAGGAAGGAATTGACAGCTGAACGTTTTGTTGTACTGCCTCCTTCGACTTCGCTCAGCACCGTTTCGCAGCACCCTGAGCGCAGCCGAAGGACGGCGTACAAGACCGGCGATCTCGCCCGCTGGCTTCCCGATGGCAACATCGAATATCTCGGCCGCATAGACGACCAGGTAAAGATCAGGGGATTTCGTATCGAGCTGGGAGAAATCGAAAATAACCTGCAACAGGCCCCCGCAATTTCACAATGCGTGGTTGTTGCGAAAGAAGATAAGCTTGGTAACAAACGCCTCGTTGCTTACGTGGTAACTGATGAAAAGTTTGAAAAAGAAACTACAATAGGTTGGCTTCGCAATAGGCTGCCGGAATACATGGTGCCTGCTGTATTTGTACAGATAGAAAAAATACCGTTGAATGCAAGCGGCAAAGCAGACAGAAAAAACCTTCCTGAGCCGGGCGCTTTAGTCACCGGCAAAGAATATGTTGCGCCCCGGAATGAAACAGAGGAGCATCTTGCTGCTGCATGGGAGCAAACACTGGGCGTACAATGTCCCGGCATACACGACAACTTTTTTGAATCAGGCGGCGACTCCATCATCAGCATTCAGTTCATCAGTCGCCTGAAGCGTTATGGGCATGAGCTTTCTCCGCGTGACCTGTTCCTTTACCAGACCATCGCTAAATTAGCCGCCGTTCTTCATGAAAGAAAAGGATCATTAAATGCGGTGCAGGCTGAGCAAGGCATGCTTACGGGCAGCAGCGGATTGTTGCCTGTTCAGCAAATGTATTTTGAACGCGAAACTGCATTTGCTTCACACTACAACCAGAGTGTATTACTGGGAATAGATAAGAATATCAAAAAGAAAGATCTCGGGTCTGCTGTGCAATTGCTGGTAAGGCAGCACGACAGCCTCCGGTTTAAATATACTGCTATAGCAAGCGGATGGGAACAGTCTTACGGCATTGCTGAAGGCACGCTCGAAATAGAAGACCTGCGCAACATTCCCGCAGGAACGCTTGATGCTTTCGTAGCGGATTATGCAGAGAAATACCAGCGCAGTCTTGACATTGAACAGGGATTGCTGATACGCGTTGTGCTGATGCTTACCCCTGAAAGCGAAACGCACAATCGTTTGCTGGTTGTGGTTCATCATCTCGCAATTGATGGTGTGTCCTGGAGAATATTGCTCGAAGACCTTGAACAATTACTT
>JBAVMD010000410.1:0-6446 GCA_049689695.1 Chitinophagaceae bacterium
TTTATAAAGTCAGCAGTTCGCTATTCAGCTTCCGTTCAGGCTTGCCGCAGAAGTTAGGTTAAATAGCCTATTTTAATTTCAGCCTAAGCGTAATCTTCTTAAATCCCCGATCATACTTTTGCTTCCATAAACCTATTGTAAATAGTTTTCCGAACGACCAGGACTTTGAGGGATCCAACTCCCAGAAGTCGTCAAGATATACAGGATTCGAAAGATCTACATTGGTTTGGGAAAACCAAATCTTACCAACATACCCAGGATGAAGTATTCCGTTTCCTAACGAGAGTGTATCAGTATTCTCATTCTCTATAATTTCAATTTCCCGATAAATATCCAAGGTATCGTTTTGCGCTTTCATAAACATTATTACTGAGTCCTTTGTCAAACCATTCAACGTTATCTCTCTCGATTCTAATACAACTTTAGCGCGTGGCCTACACGAAAAAAAAATTGGAAACAGCAATAAATAGAATAGGGAACGCATTATTATTGGTTTGTTGGTAATAGCACAGACGATGGAATTATGCCATTTAAGCATGTAGGACAATCCTGAACGCCATCACGATTTTCGTCGAAAAGCCTTGAAGAAATGCGATCTAAAGGCTTAATGTATTTTAATTCTCCATTGTTAAATTTAGTCATTATCGCATTTATTATAGTATTATTAGATGTTATTCCCCAGCAGTTCCAGCAATAGGAAATACCTACATTATTATTAAAAATGTCCATTTGCTTTTCCAATTGAAGCACAGTTGGGACTTCGCTTTCATGTGCAATTGCAAACATAGAAACAATTTGGGATCCCGATGCAACTCCCGGTCCCGAGATTCTTGGCAGAACGTTTCTCGTATTAATAGCTTGAAAAAATGCATGCCGAAATGCATCCTGCTTACCATTCAATTCATCTGGCAAGCCAGTCCCCTTCGAAACATCAATAGCGATTTGAACGTTTTGACTTATAGTATACGCTTGTAAAGGATACGCCGCTATAAGAACTTTTTCAGCCGCTGTTAATTCATCGTATTGGTTGTTTATCTGAGTAATATCAAGATTAAAGTTTGTTGAATTACTCAACCAGATCTGGTTATTCCACCACGGGGTAATTGAGTTGCCGGTGGTAGCACGATAATCTCCAACAAAAGCATTATAATCGGGATCTATTGACAGTTTTTGGATATGATCAGAAGCAATCTCTATTTTTTCGTCGCTTGCGTTGTTATACAAGTAGTGATACATTTCGTTTACTGTCGGTTCGCTAGTTGCCAAAAAATCATTAGACTCCGGAGTCATGTCTAATTGATTCAAAAGATAGTTTAATTTTTCAGTAAATGTCGAAGCATAAGGCGGGACGCTGGGACCACCAGTGCCACCGCCCCCCGGCTGTGAGCCTGGTAAAGAATACGAACTTCCACCACCCAATGGCAAAATATAAGGAAGGGTTGATGAATTGAAACAATCCCCTTCGTAATACCACCTGCCGGTATAAAATTCATCTCCGGTGCAATGGCATGCCTCCCCGGTGGGATCATGCCAGATTTCGATAATTTCGCAAGGATCATCGTTTGTATCTGTTCTTGCAGAGGTAGAACTTGCGTGCTGTTGACGCTTTCTTAAAAGGATGGTATTAGAAGGCCCCAATAATGAATGATCGTAAATTTTGAAACTTGTGTGTCCAAAAACTATCTTCTCTAACTGAATCATACTAAGCACAAAATTTTCTTTAAATTCTCCCATTTCATTGTAATCGGTTAAGAGACTATAACGACATTTAACCTTGTCATCAAAAATTTCTGCGTTTAAAAAGCCGCTTACAGCAGTATTGTTTTCAGAAACCAATGGAACAATATAAATGATGTCACTCTGCTGATAGGCTGTATTTGCAAAAACTATATTTTGCATATCTGCCGCTTTCTTCAATAAAGCTTTGTCCCATCTGGGATAGCCGGCTACCGTAACAAAATCCGATAAAAAGTCTTTTTTTAAATTCTGGCTCTTCAAATACTCAAATATTCTTTTTACCACCGGATTGGCATTTTCCGATTCCGGAAAAAATCTATTATAGTTAAATTTTTTTTCTGCATGACTCACATTATTTTCCCGAGAACTATCAATTTGTTTTTGACATGATAAAAGAATCATTAAAATTCCTAAAATAATAAATGATTTTTGTTTCATAAAAGAAGGTATTATTTTGCTCTTGTCTTGAGTTATGGTACCCGCACAGAATGTGAAGCGCAAAGATTATTCAGTCGCTTTTCAGTTATGCAGCGACGGTAATATATGCTGTACCAGCTTTTCCAAAAACCGTGTAAAAACGGTTTTTGAACCAATATTTAAGATTTACTGATTAGGTCACACAACGCTTCACTTAGAAAATGACTTGATAGGCAATTATTCGAATCGTAACCGATAATTAATCGAATCTATACACTAGTACCATTTGTCAGTTTTTGAATAGCCTATATCTAAAGCGCATTCGAACGGTTGACATGCCGGCGACGAGATGTCGACGAGACTCCGCGAGTGTTGCCAAAATTGGTAGCAGGCAATAACAGGCCATAATAATGATCTTTCTAACTTTTATTATTCAACAGTCGAAAAATCCATAAACAAACGATAAGTAAGAAGATGATCGTGTAAATGATCTTATTATGCTTCGCTAACCAGTTTGGTAGAAATATATCAAAGTTGCTTTTTGCCGAATCAGAGTGTTTGCGGGCCATAATAGTCAACGGGCAGACTCCCCGAAAAATAAGCAAAACCAACCCCTCCAACAAAACAAGCGTTATACCCACCCACACCCATCTATCAATGTGATTCGTCCATACGGCGTAAGCCATATAGCCTAAAATCACATTAAAAAATAGCCAGATGAAGGTATGAATGGCTTTGATGGTTGTCAGCGTTGTCATCATCATTTGGTTTTAATACCCCGGTTCATTCTATCCAGCTAAAACCGTGCTCATCCTGGGTAATTAGAAAGGAAATTTCAATTAGCTTACAGGTAAGCAAGGTATTAACACCAACACTGACTTTATAAGGTTACATTACATTAATAGCTGATATTCCTTCAGCACATCAATCAATATCAATAATGCCCACTGATTACAACGGCCCCTGCGCCGGATAAAGCCATGTCCCCCCGGGGTAAAATAGAAACAAAAAAATATTTATGACAGACACCAACAAAGTTAGCCTGACTGATAAAGTGATAAGCCAGATAGGTTTAAGGTTAAGCGACAAAAAGATCAACTGTGATGTATCTCCAAATGCTAGGATCTTTGAGTTTCCGCAGTTAGCCAACGTATTTATTATGGAAAATGACCTTTATGGTAATGTAATGCCTAAAGATTCCTGTTTTCTTGCCTTCCATGGAAGCCATGGTCTGATAGGCAAACATCTGCGGGTAGAAACCCTTTTGAAGGCCAGTATGGAGGAGATTAAAAATATGGTGGAAACCCATAATGAGGGATAAAGCTTTTATGCTTACAAAAACAGAACATTTTATACCTGATAGTATCGACAACGTACATCAATTTGAGGCGCTCTTTAATTTTGCAACAATAGGGATGATAATTACCAATAATGAAGGGAATATTATCAACTTTAATAAGCACGCTGAAACACAGTTTGGCTATTCAAAGAATGAAATTCTCGGAAAGTCGGTCGATATACTGCTACCTGCTTCAGCACAGGAGCGGCATGTAAAATACCGGGAAGGGTTTTATCATCATCCTGAACCTCGCATTATGGGGCATGGAAGAGATCTGTTTGCGCTAAACAAACAAGGCAATACCTTTCCTGTTGAAGTAAGTCTTAGTCATTTTACTATAAAAAATGCCACGTATGTAATTGCGTTTGTAATTGATATTACTGTTCGCAAAACACATGAGGCCAAAGCCACCGAACAAAAGCACGCACTCCAGAATGTTACAGCCGAGATAAAATCACTGAACCAGGAACAGGAGCAAAAGGTGGAAGACCGCACTAAAATGCTTCGTGAAGCTTTGTCAGAATTGGAACGATCGAAGGACGAGCTCAATCTTGCCTTTGAAAATGAAAAAGAGCTGAGTGAATTAAAATCCAGGTTCGCTACAATGGCTTCACATGAATTCCGCACGCCGCTGAGTACCATACTTTCATCGGCTTACCTGCTGGGAAAGTATACCGAGTTTCAGTCTGATACCAAAGTTCAGAAACATATATTGCGTATAGAAGATGCTGTGGATGGAATGAAAATTATTCTTGAAGAATTCCTTTCTCTTGGCAAACTGGAAGAAGGCCTCGTACAAACCAATACAGAAACGGTGAGCCCTTTGGCCATTGAAACCATTGTGAATGGACTGCTGGAAGAACATGACGCCATATCACGCATCAGCCAAAGTATTCATTTTAATAATTTGGTGGACAGGGATGTTCAAATAGACACAAACCTGATAAAAAATACTTTCATTAATCTCCTTTCAAATGCCGTAAAATTTTCAGGAGAAAACGGCAAGATTTCAATAACGACTGCTGTAATTGATAAAAATTTTATGATGTCCGTTGAAGATGATGGCATCGGCATTTCGGAAGACGATCAACAGCATTTATTTGAACGTTTCTTTCGCGCTAAGAATGCTATTAATATACAAGGCACCGGCCTCGGCCTGCATATTGTATCAAAATACCTTGAGCTAATGAACGGCAGCATAAATATCAAGAGCAAACTAAATGAGGGCACTACAGTCACTATTTATGTACCCCAATAAACCAATAAGTCTGCGTTATGAAAAAAATATTAATAATCGAGGATAACCTCGAAGTGCGTGAGAATACTGCTGAAATAATTGAACTTTCCAACTATGAAGTAATAACCGCGGAAAACGGTAAAACAGGCGTGCAAATGGCCTTACAGGAAAAGCCGGATTTAATTGTGTGCGACATTATGATGCCAGTGTTAGATGGCTACGGGGTGCACCACTTATTAAGTAAGCATTCAGAAACAGCATCCACACCGTTTATTTTTTTAACTGCAAAGTCTGAGAAAGCAGATTTTAGAAAGGGCATGGATATGGGTGCCGACGATTATCTTATGAAACCTTTTAATGGAGTCGACCTATTGAAAGCAATAGAAATAAGATTAAAGAAGGCTGAAACGCTTATGAAGCAATATGCCGGTGCCGGTGGCCTCAATGAATTTTTAAATCACGCGCAGCAAACCGGAAAAGTTAAGCTTACATCCAACGAGAGAGAAATATGCAGCTACAACAAAAAGGTACAGGTATACGCATCAGGCCTGCGACCCCGTGCTTTGTATTTTGTTGTTTCCGGCAAGGTTAAAACAGTTAAAACCAGTGAAGGCGGCAAAGAATTGATAACGGGCATTTACACTGAAGGCGAGTACTTTGGCTATGCTTCTATCTTAGAAAATATCAACTACACAGATGAAGCAGAAACACTGGAAGAAACGAAGTTAATGGTAATTCCGCGAGAAGACTTTTTACAGCTCGTATCCAATGACACGGAAATTGCTCATGCTTTTATAAGGCTCATTGCAAAAAACATTACAGTAAACGAGAGCAGGCTGCTTAATCTTGCGTATAATTCCTTACGAAAAAAAGTTGCCTACGGTCTTATTCAACTGAAAGAAAAGTATAAAACCCTGGAAATAAAAGATCCGGTTCTGGCTTTGTCAAGGGAACACATGGCACAAACGATAGGCATTGCAACGGAGTCTTTAATACGCACATTAGGACAGTTTAAAGATGAAAAACTCATAAGCATGCATTCCGGCCAGGTTATGATAGTAGACGAGCTTAAGCTGGCCTCTTTGCCTAATTAATAACTAATAAGTTTATTCGATTGTCTTCTTATTAATGATGATAGCTGGTTGTGAACTGATAAACTCTCCCTCAGCATTTTGGTTTCCCAATGTCCAGTCTTCTGTAAGGGAAATTATATTCCAGACATTCCCCGACTTCCTGGACATCTGCAGCTCCACTCCAAGGATGGTCTTAAAGTCATGCAAGATTTCCGACACTGTTCTGTTACTGCTGATATCAACTATCAACGCCTGACATGGAAGCGCATGCCGCTTTAAAAAAGGATCCGGGTCAATCGCATTGCGCCGATAGCTACTTTCCCTGCATACAAGTCTAAGAAATGGATACTGTTCAGAGAATGACGATTGGATTTCCCTCCAGACACTGTTATTACTCACTATTATTTCCCTTTTGTTGTTCATATACTTTTCAGCGAGCGTACACTTTACATGAGGTAGCATACTTGACCACCCTAAAATTACGTCAGTCGAAATTGTAATTATCCTACTGTCGTCATTAGAAGAGATGATTGTCGTCATATCTATTGGCTTCCTTTCAGCAGGCAAGCATTTATGCTGATGACAAACATGTTTCATGCACCTCTCCGTCATGCTTTAACCAAATTGATACTTCGACCTTTAC
>JBAVMD010000411.1:0-2111 GCA_049689695.1 Chitinophagaceae bacterium
GTGCTGATCAATCCGGCACAAGCTAATCGAAACGTGTCTTCTACTGTAGCGGAATCCATCCAGGGGTTGGCTGCAGGAGTAACAGTACGCAATACCGGCGCACCCGGGGCCGGGGCCAAGATCGACATTCGCGGTGCGGGTACATTTGCATCTAACAATCCATTGTATATTATAGATGGCATGTACAGCGATGCAACGCCCGATTTCAATCCGCATGATATTGAGTCTATCCAGATATTAAAAGATGCATCTGCGGCAGCAATTTATGGAAGCCGTGCTGCCAATGGCGTGATCATCATCACTACCAAAAGAGGTAAGGAAGGACCAATGGTTGTTGGCGCCAATATTAAAACAGGCGTGCAGCATTTTCATAAGCGATGGGACATGATGAACAATACTGAATACGCCGCGCTTGCCAAACAATTGTTCACAGCAGGCAATGTGCCTATTCCTACTATTCTTACTTCGGATTTTAATGCCAACATAAATACTGACTGGCAGGAAGAATTTATGCGCCCAGGCAGCATACAGGATTATAATCTTTCACTCTCAGGTGGTACGCGTACCGCCAACTATTATATTTCAGGAAGCTATTTTAAGAACAGGGGCCCGGTTATCGATAACGAGTTCCAGCGTGCGGGCCTGCGCATCAACACCAGCGGACAGCGAGGCCGTTTTAAGTTCACAGAGAACATGCTGATCTCTTATGTACATGAAGATCCTATCGCATCGGATATCTTTACCAATCCCTTTGTTGATATGATCACCATGCTGCCTGTAGTGCCTTTAAAAGATGTGCAGCGATATGGAAGCCCTACAAATCCCGAAGGTTGGGGACTTGGTCTCAACAATGCGTATGTAAATACACTGGCCGCAAATGTGCCAGCGTTGCAAAGCCTTCAGCAGAACGATCAGTATTTTTTTAAGATACGCGGAAACGTGACTACCGAATTCCGTATCGTCGACGGACTGAGTTATAAATTCAATCTCGGTGGCGAAACCAGTTTCGACCGGTTCAGGGGATTTCGCCGTCCGGGCACGATACGCCAGGGCACTCCCTCGCCAATTGCAACGGCCGATGAGAACAGGGCCAACTTCAGGTCTTTTCTTTTTGAACACACTTTAAACTTCGATTATAATGTTGGTGAACACCGGATAAGCGCAGTGGCCGGCATCAGCAATCAAAGCAATACGAATGAGATACTTGCCGGGCAGAAGTCAGGTTTTGTTCCGGATGCCAATGGAAATTATATATTGGTAAATCTCAACCAGGGACAAAATGCGGTGGTGAACAGCTTTATTTACAAAAACAATCTTGTTGGCTACCTGGGCCGGTTGAATTATAGTTTTATGGACCGTTACCTGGCCAGCTTTACTTTTCGCCGCGATGGCAGCTCATTGTTTGGCCCTGATTATAAATGGGGAAACTTCCCGTCTGTTTCAGTGGCCTGGAGAGTAAGCAGGGAATCTTTTTTTAATCCGGAATGGATGAATGATCTGAAGGTACGGGCATCATACGGTTCACTGGGAAACAGTGAATTTTTGAGGCCGTGGCAATATTTCGGCAGCATCAATCCTTTCCCTCGCGCAGTTTTTGGTCCTGCTGAAGTAGAGCAACTGGGAGCCATCAACACACAGCTTGCCAATGCCGACCTTCGCTGGGAAACAAAAAAGACACTCAACTTCGGCGCAGATGCAGTACTGCTTGACAACAGACTTTCCCTGACAGCAGAGTATTTTATTGCAAAAACAGAAGATGTATTGGTAGACCTGCCTATTAGTTTAACCACCGGCAATGCAGGAGGCAATCCACCTGTTAATGCCGCTTCTATCAGGAATAAAGGATTTGAGCTTTCGGCAAATTACCGTCATCCATCCAGCGGAGATTTTAAGTGGGATGTTACCTTGAATTTTACCACCATCAAAAACGAGGTTACAAGTTTTGGAGATACTACCACAAAGTATACGCAACTGGGCGATGCGCGCACTGAACTGGGTCGCTCTATTGGTGAATGGTATGTGTTGAAAACTGATGGCATCTTTCAGAGCCAGGACGAAATTGATAAACACAAAGTGCAGCCATGGGCTAAACCCGGCGATATACGCTATGT
>JBAVMD010000412.1:0-10527 GCA_049689695.1 Chitinophagaceae bacterium
GTTTAATTACGATGCGCAGTATGGGCAGAGCTATTGGCCACGGTCCAAACTGAAATTAATGAGTACGAATGAGAAGCTGGATTATGAATTGGATAATGGCAATCCCAACGGATGGTCGCCCGATGAAATAGACAGCCTCAGAAATATTTATACCGACTGGGAAAAAGTTTTTTTCAGAACAGGCATTACGCAACAGCACCAGATAAGCGCGTCGGGCGGTAACGATAAAACACGCTTCTACGCATCGCTTGCATATCTTAACCAGACCGGTGTTGTACAGGCTTCGGGATTAAAAAGGTATAGCGCAAGGTTGAACCTGGAAACAGGAACGGAAAACCTGCGCGTGGGCATGAATTCAAGTTTTGGCTATTCTATTTTCAACAGCACGCAGGAAAATAACCAGTCCATCGGTTCGCCTTTGAATGGCATCCGCTGGTCACTGCCTTATTTCACTCCTTTTGACAATGATGGTAATTACCTGCAGGACCCAACACCTTCAGGACAGCCAAACCCATTGGAGGAGTTGCTTGAAAATACACGCCGCTTTCCGCAATGGAAGGCAATAGGAAATGTATTTGCTGAATACAAGCTGCCTTTCTATCAGGCCGTTACTTTACGTACCAACTGGGGATTGGATTATACACAGAATGAAACAGAAGTTTTCAATAAAAGAACAACTGCAACAGGCCAGGCGCAAACCGGCGGGCAAGGCAGCATCAACCGCGTGTTCAACCGCAACCTGCGTTACCTGGGCACTACTTCTATCAACTTCAAAAAGACTTTTGGTGGTGAGCATGATCTGAACGCTACCATCTTTCACGAATACCTTCACGAAGATTTCCGCGCATTCAATTTCACGGGCTTTGGCCTGACGCTGCCATTCCCTAATGAGGCTGCCATTACTAATGGTACTGCCACTAACGGCTACATTCCTTTAGTAGGTGGTGCAGGAACCGAGAGCGCATTGGTATCTTATTTTGCCGATGTGGATTATGGTTTCAGGAACAAGTATTTTCTGCATGGAGGTTACCGTCGTGACGGCTCCAGCAAATTCGGCACTAATAACAGGTGGGCAGACTTTTATAATGTAGGCGCCAGCTGGATCATTTCAGATGAAGCTTTCATGGATGGCACACGCAACAAGCTTGACCTGCTGAAGTTTAAGGTAAGCTATGGTACGGTAGGTAACCAGGAAGGCATTGGTGATTTTGCTTCACGTGCGCAGTTCGGCAGGTCCAGCTATGGCGGCAATACCGGCCTTAAGCTGGTAGCATCCGGCAATCCTGATCTGAAATGGGAAACACGCGGAACATTCAACGCAGGTTTTGAATTTGGTTTTTTGAAGAACCGTTTCGGCGGTTCGGTGGAAGTTTACCACAGCACTACCAAAGACCTGTTCTATCCTAAAAAGATCTCCGGCACCAGTGGCTTCCAGAGCGTTCTTTCCAATGCAGGAAAGTTGAGGAACCAGGGTATCGAGATCAACCTCCGCGCACAACCGGTAAAGACGAGCTCTTTCACCTGGAACATCGATGGAAATTTTACATACAACAAGAATACTTTGCTGGAGCTTGGACCCAATAACGAGGACAATGTGCAGAACGGCGTGACTGTTTTTAAAATAGGTAAGCCACTGAACACGCTCTGGCTGGTGAAGTATGCAGGCGTTGATGCCGCCAACGGCGATCCGCTTTATTATGATAAAGATGGCAAGACCACTAATGTTTACGATCCTGAAAACAATGCCTACCTGGGCACAAGCGATGCGCCTTATTTTGGCGGCATCAACAACACTTTCAACTTTAAAGGAATAGAGCTGCAGGTATTCTGGGTGTATTCATTGGGTAATGAAGTGTACAACAACGACAGGTTGAACGTAGAGAATCCTGGTTATACCGCTTCTCAACTGTCTACCGATCTGCTGCGCGAATGGAGAAACCCCGGCGATGTTACAGATGTTCCGCGCGCCGATCCGAGTGTTTATTTCCTTGACAACACTACAAGGTTTGTTGAGAATGGAAGCTACTGGAGATTGCGCAACGTTCAGATCTCGTACAGCCTGCCACGCTCTGTTCTGCAAAGGATCAAAGTAAATAATGTGCGCTTGTTTGTACAGGGACAAAACCTGGTGACCATTACCAAGTATCGCGGGTACGATCCTGAAGTTTTTGGCGGAGGCTCGTTGAATGCAGGTGCACAGTATCCTACGTTAAAAACAGTAACTGCAGGCATTAATCTCGGGTTCTAAGCAAATGATATCTCAATCAAAAATAAACTGAGCAAGATGAAGACTTTGTTCTTAAAATACATCACCATACTAAGCGCGGGAATGATACTGATCTCTTCCTGCGCAAAGAAGATAGAACTGGAGCCTGCATTTGTATTGGATGGCAGCTCTCCGCTTGCATCTATTGAAGAAGCGGAGAATGCGCTTACCGGTGCATACAATGGATTTATCCAGGGCGGTTATTATGATGCCAATGGCCCGCAAGGTGTGGGCGGCTCTTTTTCTGAGTATGTAGACATGATGTCTGACAACCTCGTAGAATCACGCGAATCGCTTGGCAATTTCAGAGGCATAGCAGAATGGACGTATGTAAGCAACACAGATGACGTGAGCGTTACCTGGCTGGCCGCTTACAACATCATATCCGGCGTAAACATTATTATTCGTGATATAGATAAGCTGGCGGCAGCCCAACCAAAGGCCGCCAATCGTATCAAAGGACAGGCGCTGGCCATTCGCGCGCATGTTCACTTTGACCTGCTGCGTTATTTCACCACTACGTTCGATAGAAATTCTGCCGAGCTGGGTGTTCCTTATGTAAAAGTGTTCGATGTAAATGCAAAGCCCGCACGCAATACCGTGAAGGAAGTGTATGATAATATCTTCACTGACCTTAATGCCGCTGCTGCTGCGCTTGCAGACATCGATCAGCCGGTGAATACTTCTGCACGCAGCAGGATTGATTTGCTGGCCGTGCGTGCCATGCAGGCAAGAGTTAACCTGTACGCAGGTCAATGGCAGGATGCCATCAACGCGGCCACTCCGGTGATAGCTGCAAGACCGCTTGCATCGGCCGCGGAGTTCCCGCTCATCTGGACAGATAAAACAAACACAGAGATATTATGGGCTGTTAGCTTTGAAACAGTTGCAGACGGTGTGCCTTATGATAATGTATATTTTGTTCGCGGTAACCGCGCAGAGTTCAAGCCCGCTGCCCAGTTACTTGCTTTGTACGATCAAACGAACGACGTTCGTTATGCTTCATACTTCACTAATACCGGCGGCAGATTGGTAGTGGCCAAGCACATCGGTCGCGATAACGGCTCTAACCGCAATGGCGTAGTGAACTGGAAGTCTTACCGGGTTGCTGAAATGTACCTCATCCGCGCAGAAGCTAATTACCGGCTCAATAAAGAAACCGAAGCACGTGCTGATCTGAATGCGCTTCGCGCAGCGCGTATTACCGGCTTTACCGCAGGAAATGAAACAGGCGCTGCGTTGCTGACTGCCATCTTGCTGGAAAGAAGAAAAGAACTGGCTTTTGAAGGCGACCGCTTTTTTGATCTGAAAAGATTGAATAAAACTGCCATCAACCGCTGTCCTTCAACAATCGATTCACCAAGTACTATCTGCCAGCTTCCATCTTCCAGCCGCGCATGGGCATGGCCGATACCGTTTGATGAAACGAATGTAAATCCAAATGTTGTTCAGAACCCCGGTTATTGATCTTAAAAACACAAACATGAAAAGAATACATCTTTCCATATATCTCCTGCTGGCGGGCGCACTTTTCAGCGGTTGCCTGAAACAGAAATATGCACTTCCTATTGATGATAATACAGACCGTATTACTGCGGAGTTTACAGAAGGAAGAAATGGCTTTAGCGCTCTTGCGCTTGAATTTGGAACGCAGCTGATTGAAGTAGATCTCACAGAGCTGCGCATACCGTCCAGAGCAGCTATGAGCAAATCTGTACAGGTGAAAATCGCAGTGAACGATGCGCTGGTAACAGCTGCGGGATATACACCGCTTCCTCCTTCGGGATATTCAATTCTTTCTACCAGCTTTACGCTTACACCTACCGTTAGAAAAACGATGGTGAAAGTGAGACTAAACCCTTCTGCACTGGTAGGAGGCGCGTATGCCATCGGCCTTTCCATACAGGAAGTAAGCGAAGGCGAGATCAGCCAGAATGCAAAAGACATTGTGGTAGAAGTAAAAGTGAAGAATGATTATGAAGGCGATTACCATGCAACAGGTCACAGGATATTGTATGCCGGTCCCACGGTAGCTGCAGGAATTGCCAGCGAGTTTGATATTGACGACGACAAATACGTGTACACAATAGATCAGAATACAGTAGAAACAGATGTGGCCGATCTTATTGGCAGCGGATGGATGTTTCTGCAGGTAGACCCGGTAACTTTTAATGTAACGGTGAAGCCAAGCACTGTCAGTCCAACGTTTGCATTATCCAACAACGGTCCCTGCACTTACAATCCAGCTACCCGTACTTTTACGTTGAACTACAAGTATTTTAACGCAGCAGGAAACCTGAGAACGATTGAGGAAACGATTGTAGGGAAGTGATGTTATTGGATCATTGGGTCATAGGTCATTAGTCAAAAAAGTCCAAAATTATTTTTTCAAATTGTTACATACTCACAACTCACTTTTCACCTTTCACGTTTGACCTAAGGACCCATGACCAATATCTTCCAGTTCTTCAAATACGCCTCTCAACCTCAAAAATACTGGCTCCAGCCAGCTTACCCCTGGCAAGTAAATTGCGATGACTATCTTAGATTATTGATTTGAAAAAAATACTTAAACGAATTCCGGGGTAAACATATTTAAGCAGCTGTCCCCGGCCCGATGCAGTTGCTTATAGAAGTTTTCTCATGTGACACCGCAGGTGGTTTCTACCACCTGCTCTTTTTTTGTATAAGGCACAAAAAAACCTCTTTTGATTGACAAAAGAGGCAAGTTCTCTCAAGTGGCACCGCAGTTGCGATACATCCCAAAAATAAAGATTATTTAATTTAGCGGCAATAAATTTATTTTTCTTCAATATTTCAGGCCTGTATAAACCCGTTTTAGAAGATTTTAATACTTATTCAGGCTGAATTGATAGCTCATATCGTTTTTTTTTCTAATCTTACAGGTAGGCTATTTCGCACAGGAGTTGGTTGTCAGCTCTAACAGTAATGCACATGACACTGTATCCCTTCGTCTTCTCCAACAACCCAAGGTACCGGGTTACCAGGCATGTATTGTTTTGGGTATTGTGGATTTTATACTACACGGTTGAATCCACAATTGCACGATCGCAGAAGTACGACCTGGGACTCAGCTTTTTTTCTTCCCTCACCGAAGTAACCATTACAACCCCGCTCGACATCGCCTTTTGTTACGGTATTATTTATTTCCTGTTGCCGCGGTTTTTGTTCCGTGGTCAATTCTTTACGCTGGCCATCGGCTGGCTGTTGATGAGCCTTCTGTTCTTTTTTGCCTATATGCTTTTTAATAAAACCGCGGGCCCCGTGATCAGGCAAAGCTGGTTCGGAATGGTGCCGCCTACGAGTCCAACCAATTGGGCATGGATGTTCTTCAATCTCTTTGCTACGATTAACATGGAAGGAGGCCTGGCGGCGGCCATCAAGCTGGGTAAGATGTGGTATGTAAAGGCCAGCGAAGTTGAATTGCTGAAAAAAGAAAAGCAGCGCATAGAGCCGGAAATGCAACAGGGAAAGATCCATCCCGCCTTTCTTGTAAATACGCTCAATAAGATCGAATTGCTGGCCATGGAAAAACCCACGGTTATTCCGAGCATAATCGGCAAGATAAAAAACCTGTTGTTGTACGCGGTATACGATAACGGGGCTTCGTGGGTGAGCCTGGAAAAAGAGATGAAGCTGCTGGAAGAATTTGTGGAGATAGAGCGCGCCGGCCGCGATCTTGTATACATCAATTTTAAAATGATAGGTGATCCGCGGAATAAAAAGATCGCTCCTTTTATTGCATTGCCACTGGTGGAAAACAGCTTCAGGCAGTTGTCTGCACTGAGTGTTCCGCAAAAGTTTATCGACCTGAATGTGTTGGTAGAGCAAAATCAATTCAACCTGGATATTGCATGGAGCAAACCGATAGATACGTCCACGCTCACCAATGGCGGCAGCGCACTGCTGCAGAATATCGGCAAACGATTGAATCTTTTATACCCTCAGAGCCATACTTTGAAAATATTAATAGAGCCTGAACGCTTCCAGGTTAAGATGGCGATTAATTTAAGCGGCGCGATAGTGTAAGAAGGAATCACGGATTGGAAGAAGGATTAAAGGATTACACGGATATACAAGTCCGGCTCTAATTGTATTCATCCGTGAAATCCTTTAATCCTTCTTCCAATCCGTGATTCTTTTGTCACATATCTCTATCTCTATCGTCATCCTCATGCTAAAAAAGACTGCGCAAAAAGGACATAGCATGAAGATTACCATCGCGGGCGGCAGGAGAGAAGAGGTAAAAAAGATCTCTAAGCTTATCAGGACCATTAACCCAGAGGCGCAAATAAATGGTGCGCCTACTGTTACTGAAACAGAGCAAAAGAAAAATTACCGGAAGCGCTTTCTTGTTAAGCATCTGCAGAAATTTCTTTCCATTCGTGTTAGCCAGGTAGCTTATTTTTATTCTAATGGCAGGCTCAGTTTCCTGGTAACAACAGATAACAAAAAATACATGGTTGAATATTCCATGGAACGATTGGAAGGGCTCCTGAATCCTGAACAGTTCTTCAGGATCAACCGTTCGTTCATCATCGCGTTCGATGCGGTAAAGCAGGCGGAAGATTATCACGGCAACCGGCTGATCATAGACGTGCAACCCGGCTTCTACGAAAAAGTGATTGTGAGCAGGGAGCGGGTTTCTGTGTTTAAGAAGTGGCTGGGGAAATAATATTCACGCGCATCCATTTAAACTTTCATGTACGCTTCAGAATACACTGAGCTAAAAAATAATTTTGCGATTACCAAAAGATAATTAATTTACTGACCAGTTCATTCCACTCCACTCCACTCACTAACGCTATCGGTTTACACTTCCACACATCACGCAGTGCCGTTTAATCATTGATTAAGCTATTCTATTCAGTCCGGTAACACATCCATTAAGCGCATAATTCATTAACCCTGAAATTATACAGCTATGCGAATGCTTAGTAGGTGTAACCCTATGCTGATTTGTGCAATGAAACTCAGCATATCTATTTTCCTTTTTGTTGTTTCCATCAATGCGTTTGCGCAAACGCCATATCTTCCTTCAGCGCATCCGTCAACGCTACCGGTAAACTATGTGCGCACCTGGAGCGCAGTGGCACCGGAGCAGGATGCGGCTGCGTTTTTAACTCGTCCGCTGAGAGACGTGCAGCAATCAACTGCTTACTTCGATGGGCTGGGAAGACCTTCACAAACCGTGGTAAAAAAAGGATCATTGATAACTGATCCGGGCAGCCCTGCTTCATCAGCTGGTGCGGTGGATATGGTATCTGCTGTTGTATATGACCAGCTTGGCCGCGAGCAGTATAAATTTCTTCCATTCGCAGCTAACAATACAGGGAGTAATACCTCCATCAGTGATGGGCAGTTCAAATACAATCCTTTTCAGCAACAGGCAGCATTTGCTGCAGCGCAATATGCCGGTGAGACGTATTACTACAGTAAATCGAACCTGGAGGCTTCGCCATTGAGCCGCGTGATGGATACGTATGCACCGGGCGACAGCTGGGTGGGCAGTGAAGGCAACAGCAATGCAGCAAACAGGAGAAGCATTGCCGCTCAGTATTTATTCAATGATGCGGATGATTCTGTAAGGATATGGACAGTGAGCGGTAATAGCTTCAGCACAAGCAGTATATACGCAGCCGGCCAACTGAGCGAAAGCGTGACCATTGATGAGCACAAGAAAAAAGTGTTGGAATATACTGATAAAAATGCTAAGGTAATACTGAAGAAAGTGCAGCTTAGCAGCAACCCGGCAGGAGCGCACTACGGCTGGCTGTGCACATATTACATCTACGACTATGCAGGCCAGTTACGCTGCGTGTTGCAGCCGGCGGCAGTGGAGGCCATCAACAGCAGCTGGGCGCTGACCACAGCCATACTCGATGAGCTCTGCTTCCGATATGAGTACGATGAGCGCAACCGGATGATCGCAAAGAAAGTACCGGGTGCAGGCGAGGTGTACCTGGTCTACGATGCGAGGGACCGGCTGGTGCTGACCCAGAATGCAAACCTGCGGTCGCAGGATAAATGGCAGTACACCACTTATGATCACCTGAACCGCCCGTTGGCCACAGGACTGTGGACCAGCGGGCAGTCACACAGCTACCATTTAAGCGCCGCTTATTCAGCAACCAACTATCCCGGGTCAACGGAGATCAGCAGCAACGGACAGGAACTCAGCTTTAATTTCTATGACGACTATTCCTGGGTGATCGATATTTTAGGGAGCGGCTATGGCTATTCCACGGCGGATGATGCGGAGTTTGCTACGGCTTCGGGCAGCAACTGGCCTTACCCGCAGAGCTTAATCCCAAGCAGTGCGGTCAGGGGGATGCTTACCGGATCAAGAGTAAGGATGCTGGGCACGAACCAGTTTTTGTATACGGTGAACTACTACGATGAGAATGGCAGGATACTGCAGACACAAGCTCAGAACGTGGGTGGCGGCAAGGATATAATGACCACGCAGTACAGTTTTGGAGGACAGGTATTGCAAACGGTTGTAAGGCACCAGAAAAGTGGAACGAATGCCCAGACGCATATTGTACAAACGCGGCTGAGCTATGATGAGGTGGGAAGACTGATTAAAGTCGAGAAGAAGCTGAACAGCACGATCGGCAGCAACAGTCTTTCTGAAGGATGGCACGCGATAGCATCTTTAGAATACGATGCACTGGGACAGCTGAAGAAGAAAAAGCTGGCGCCGGGTTACGGCAGCAGCGGCCTCGATACACTTACGAATACTTACAACATTCGTGGATGGCTTACAGCTATCAATAAGGGCTACATTGCCGGGAGCAGTGATGCCTGGTTTGGAATGGAACTGGGATACGATCAGGATGGTTACACTGCGTTCAGTAATAAGCAATATAATGGCAACATCAGCGCAACCATCTGGAGAACGAGAGGTGATGGCGAAAAACGCAAATATGATTTTGGCTATGATGGGGCCAACAGGCTCCTGAAAGCTGATTTTACGCAGCAGAGCGGCAGCAACTGGGATATTAGCGCAGGAATGGACTTCAGCATGAAGATGGGCGATGGCAATGATCCACTCACAGCCTACGATGCAAACGGCAATATCAAAAAGATGTGGCAGAAAGGCTGGAAGTTAGGCGGATCAGTGACCATCGATAGCCTGATCTATAAAAGTAATGACTTCAGCAACAAACTAAAGTCTGTACGCGATGGAGCAAATGATCCCAACACGCTGCTCGGAGATTTTAAAGAATCATCCTCGAACAACAGCGATAACCTCAACAGCAATACGGCAGACTATAGTTATGATGCCAATGGGAACATGACTGTGGATAACAACAAAGCGATCAGTGGCATTACGTACAATCACCTGAACCTTCCTTCTGTTATTACAGTAACGGACAAAGGCAGCATTGAATACGTCTATGATGCCGGAGGCACTAAGCTGAAAAAGATCGTGCATGAAACGGGCAGGCCGGACAAGACCACGTTGTACATTGGAGGTTTTGTGTATGAGAACGACACCCTTCAGCTTCTACATCATGAAGAAGGTAGGATACGGTTAACTACAAACACTTCAAACGTGTACACCGGTTATGCTTTTGATTATTTTGAAAAGGACCATTTAGGCAATGTGCGCGTGGTATTAACGGAACAGAGAGATACGGCTGCTTATCCCGAGGCTTCTATGGAGACAGGCAATCTTTCAAGAGATACGCTGTACTACTCAAAAGTTTCTGAAACAAGGATAGACAGGGCAACAATATCTGGTTATCCGGCAGGCGACACATATACCAATCCAAACGATTGGGTATCGAAGACGAACGGAAGCGGCCACAAGATAGGGACTGGAATAGTACTCAAAGTAATGACCGGCGATCAATTTAATCTGCGGGTAAGCAGTTGGTATAAAACAAACGGCACTTCGCCCGGTACACCGGTTAGTCCGGTTAATGACATCGTAGCAGCGCTTGTCGCAGGAATAAGCGGAGCGGGAAAGTTTGGAGTATCGGAATTACAAACAGGAACTATATTAAGTAATCATGTAAATGATTTTCTTACTGGAAGGAGTGTTGATGCGACCCGGCCAAAAGCATATGTGAATTGGATATTGTTTGATGAGCAACTTGAGTATGTAAGTGGGGGTAGTGGGTTTGAACAGGTGCCTGCGGAGAGCGTGTACGGCAATAGCGGCAGTTGTCCTTCTATATATGTCCATTCGATGAATGGAGCGGCAGTGGATAAAAGTGGGTATTTATATG
>JBAVMD010000413.1:0-4229 GCA_049689695.1 Chitinophagaceae bacterium
CCTCAGCGCTTTGAATATACCGGTATACATTATCAATTGGGGCTATTGGGGAGAAGTAGGCGTGGTATCCACACCTGCTTACCGCCAACGCATGGCCGCAATGGGAGTAGACAGCATCACTGCAGAAGATGGAATGCGTGTATTGGAAACAGTGCTTTCCAATGAGCAGAAGCAGGTAACAGCTATTAAACTAACAAACCACGGAAGATCATCGATACCATTCATCAGGGAAGAAAAACTTGTCAGGCTAACAGGTAATCATTCTGCAATCAGGCTGGCAAATACAAAGGTACCTGTTTTCAAGGATAATGCGCAATCAGTATCTGCATTTCACCAGGTTTGCAGTAAGGGGCTATTGCAGGTATTGGTACAATTGGGATTTGAACAAAAGCAAGTAAAAGAAACCTCTATAGACGAATTATCTGCCTCATTGGGTATAACGGTCCGGCATAAGCGTTTGTTCGAAGCATTGATCAATTTGCTTGAAGACACCGGCTATATCATAAAAAGAGATGGCAGGTTTGTAATTCCTGAAGCAATAAGGTGGGACCTGGATCAGTTTCAATTAGAAGACAGCTTAAATGAATTTACAGCCACGCATAAAGAGTACAGGGCGCATGCCCGTTTGCTGCAAAGATGTTTAAACGCCTTTGAAGCCATTCTGACCGGTCAGATTCCAGCCACTGAAGTGATCTTTCCTCAAGGCAGCCTTGAGCATGTCAGCGGCATTTACAAAGGTCACTACCAGGCTGATTATTTTAATGATCTCCTGGCTGACATCATAGCCCGCAGTGTGGCAGGATCTGTACCGCAACTCAAGGCAGGACAGAAACTGCGCATTCTGGAAGTTGGCGCCGGCACAGGCGCTACCAGCGAAGTGATCTTTAAGAAACTCGCGCCCTTTAAAGATCATATTGAATATGTGTATACTGATCTTTCCAAAAGCTTTTTGCTTCACGCAGAACAAACCTACCGTGAATTGGCCCCTTACCTGCAAACGGTGATGTTTGATATTGAGCAATCCCCCTTCAGGCAAGGACTGCAAACCGGTGATTATGATATAGTGATAGGAGCCAATGTAGTTCATGCCACTAAAGACATAGCCAATACTTTAAGGAATATAAAAGCAGTATTGAAAAAGGATGGCTTGCTTATACTTAATGAGCTGGGACGAACAGAACTGTTCACCACATTAACCTTTGGCTTGCTCGATGGATGGTGGCTGTATGAAGACAAAGAGCTTAGGTTGAAAGGCAGCCCGGGGCTGTCATTCAGGCAATGGACAGTAGTGTTGGCAGAAGAAGGCTTTTATAATACAAAAGCCTATCCTGCTACAGCAAACTTATCGCAGCATATAATAGTGGCTGAAAGCAATGGAACAATTATTTCTGAAGAGGCAGTTGAATATAAAAAAACAAAGAAAGTTGATCATAAGAAAGAACAGGCCGATGTTCAGATACCTGGAGAAAATTTATATGCAAATGCCGGTACATACCTGAAAACTTTGTTTGCCAGGGTATTGAAAATGGAAGAGCAGCAAATCGATGCATCGGTTCCATTTGAAGCGTTTGGCGTGGATTCTATTTTAATAGGAAGCTTATCTAAAGAGATCTCTAAAGAATTGGGGCCGGTTCCCGCACCTGTATTTTTTGAATATAACACTATCGATGAGTTATCAAAATATCTGGCAAAAAACTATGCAGGTTTTTTTGAGAATAAATTAAATAAACCGCAACCACGTATTGAAAATGTAAATATCGAACCACAGAGAAAGCATCTGCCAATTAGTACCCGGTTTATACAGGATCATGGCACCTTGGCCAACATTCAAAATAGCCAGCAGGAAATAGCGATCATAGCAATGGGAGGAATATTTACAGATGCAAATGATCCCGCTCAGCTTTGGTCGCATGTAGCATCAGGTAAAACCATGAATGGCGGCGCTTCACCAGATAACGGGCATTTTTATTACGGCAAAGTAAAAGAAGTCTATAACAAAGCGCACCTCGAAAAAATTAACCTGACGGAGGCTCAGTTCTCAGCAATGGGCCGTCAGCAAAAAATGCTGTTTGATGTATTAGGCCAGGCAATGAAGGTCTATGCAATCACTGCAGATGATCTTTCTTCCCGAAAAACGGGTGTGTTTATAGCTGCACAGCAACAATTATTCACAGGCTATAATGAAATAGGACAATCGGGTTATGATGATTGCTTTTCCTATTTAATTCCCAATAAAATTTCATTTCAACTTAACCTCACTGGTCCCAGCGAAGTGATCAACACATACTGCACAAGCGTATATGTAGCATTGCATAGAGCTATTCAAAGCATACAGCTGGGTGAATGCGATCAGGCTATTATAGGAGGTGTAAATGTAATCTCAGAGAAGGAAGCAAACGGGCACAGCATGCCTGTGATCAGCGAGCTGTTAAGTACTGATAAAACAACCCGGAGCTTTTGTGATAATGGCGCCGGGTTTGTCAGAAGTGAAGGCGCCGGGGTATTAATTATCAAATCTGTAAAACAGGCGCACAAAGACAACAATACAATTTTAGCGCTTGTAAAAGGAAGCGCTGTAAATCATGGAGGCAAAAGCTATTCGTTAGAAGCGCCAAATGCAAAAGGAATAAAAGAAGCCATCAGGTCCTGTATTAAAAAAACAGGATTGGATACAGCTACCATTGATTACATAGAAGCGCATGGAATTGCCAATCGTGTGGCTGATGCCATAGAAGTATCTGCCATTAGTAACGCCTATAAAGAATTCAGCTCTGAACCACAGAAGCATTGGCATATCGGAAGCGTTAAACCTACAATCGGGCATCCTGAACTTGCTTCAGGGGTAGCCTCATTGATAAAGGTGATAAAATCATTCCAAAACAAAATAATGCCTGGCATTCCCGGGCTCACAGCTGTGAATACAGAATTAGAACCCGGACATTCCATAATTCTGAATTCCAAACATACACAGTGGACAAATGGTAAGCATCCGAGACGGGCATCTTTAAACAGCTATTCAATAGGAGGTGTAAATGCACATATCATCCTGGAAGAATATCATGGCCCGGAAAATGGCAGAAATAATATTGAAAAAACGGATAGCGAGATCATTGAACTGCACAACGAAGAGATATTAAAAGATGGTCCCGAGGCAGCAAGTGAAGCCGGGGTTATTGATATGCATCATCAGTATCAAACAGTATTATCTTCTGTAACCAGGGAAGTATTTGGAATGGGACCAGAAGAAATAGATGCTGCTTTATCACCGGTGGATTATGGGTTTGACTCAATAAAAGTGATTGAATTTATCAGGACGATCAATAAGTCCCTTGATATAAATATCAAATTGGGAGCAGTTCTAAGCCTTGATAACTTTGGTGACCTATTCCTTTTGATAGAAAAGGCTTTCACTGGTAAATACGAGCCCGAAAATACTAATAACAAGCTGGCAGGCGCTGATGCTCCGCAACTACATTTCCCCTTGTCCGAAGGACAAAAAGGGTTATGGCTGATACAACACATCAAACCCGGCAATACTGCATATAATGTGCCCCTGGCTTTTGCCATCCCTGAAGCAATAAAAGATGAACAACTATGTCTCCGGGCATTAAAATCAGTATTAGAAGAGTACCCGATGCTGAACGTTGGTTTTGGTATGGACGAAAAGAAAGGAGAGATATATCAAAAAATAAATACACAGGCTAAACCATTTTTAGATTATAAAAATATTCAGCACGCCCACGATATAAAAAATGAGTTCCTCCAATTATTAAGGAAACCATTTGATCTGCAAACAGATGCTCTTTTGAGACTGCACCTGAGGATAGATACCGCAACCAACAAAACATATGTATTGTTTGTTATCCATCACATTGTATTTGATGGAATGTCAAGCGGTATATTGGTAAAGTCTTTTCTAAACAGGCTAAAGCAGTTGATCAAGGGAGACAATGTTTTAATGCAACCGCAGGATCTCGCCTATTTCAATTTTATCGAATGGGAGAATGCCTATATTACCGGTAAAGAGGGAAACGAAAGTTTGAGCTATTGGCAGAACAAACTATCCGGGTTATTACCGGCATTGAACTTGCCTTATGATAATATCTCCCCCGGAAATAAAGTTGAAGCAGGTTGTGAAAAATTGAAACTCGAAAAGACCGAACTCGAAAAATTAAAATTGTTATCCCGTAAGCTTAAGGTCAACTTATCAGTATTGCTGTTAAGCGTCT
>JBAVMD010000414.1:0-9700 GCA_049689695.1 Chitinophagaceae bacterium
ATGTCCTGCAGCGTTCTCTCCGTTTCACTTTCAGATCTTGAGAGACCTATTCCGGCAGAAATGCTGTAAGCGCCGATATTGATGCTGAATCCTGCGCCATAGCTGTATGCATATCCATCGCTTACGCCATTGTAACCCCACTGCTCCGCAGGAAGAAATGAATAGCCCAGGTTCAGTTCAACAGTGCCATTGCGATAAACCCTGTCAGGAAGATCATCGCCATTAATATCCATCCATGCATAAGCTGTGCTGTCCCTGTTATAATTGAAGTTGCCGCTTATGCCTGCAGAAATCCCTGCCTGGTTGCCGGCCTTGGCGGCTTTGGCTCCTTTTGGCGTGGATTTCTCGTTTGAAGCGCCTGATTTAAGGAAGGTTCCTCCAAGCGTAAAGCCCGCGGAGAAATGATCTGTTTTTACAACATCGCCAAACGAAAAGTTTTTGGCAGATGGTTCAAGACCTCCGTAAGCGCGGGTGAATTGTATTTTGCTGCTAGATAAAATGTCCGGGTAGCGGTCGCCGTTAATATCATTAAAATCATACAGGAACTTGGTATACCCAAAGCTTAAACTTCCACCAAGGGGGCCAATGCCTGCGGCTAAAGAAAAATTATCAGTGTTGGAAACTTTGGTAATACCAACAGCACCGGAGCCTGCGCCTGCAGAAGAAACTGCAATGGGATTTACAGGCGTCAGGTTATCCTTGCCCATCCTTGATGAGCTGATAACATTCTTCTTTACATAAGTGAGGTTATCATAACCTATCCAGTACTTGTGCTCATTGTCGGGCACCAGGTAAATGAACTTATCTTCTTTTGGCTTGTTGCCGCCTGCAGCATCGTACATATCCTGCATTTCATCTGCAGTGCTGGCAGTGCTCAGGTCAATAGTAGGAGGCGTATCGTCCATTAAAGATTCGTCCAGCTTCAGGTCAGTTTCAATGATAGGCTGGCTGGCACGGCTGCGATTGCCGTTGTATGAAAACTGACCCCAGTGACGATACAGCGGGCCAAAGATGAATGAATTGTCAGTTGTGTGAAGGCCCGCGATCAATCTTTCAGGATCGCCGGGATCAGCATCTGTTATTACGTAAGAAGTATCAATGGCGTCCGCTAATTTTTCATTCTGCACATGGTATTCAAAAAACAGTTTATCACCGCTGTTAAAGATGAGCGATAATGCAGGATGCGCACCAACAACTCCACCTGTTACAGGGATCACCTGCTTTGCAATGAGTACATTTTCTTTTTTTACCGAAAAGATGATCTGCCCGCTCTCCGTTGTAAAATTCATATCGGGATTAGCGAACACGGAAAAAGTATCCGTTGCAGGCACTGTCCAGGAAAGGCCGGGCTTGATAGTTTTATTATACGATTGAAAGTCTACTGTTGGATGAGCATACAGCAATGGATTATTGTTGTTGTCGAACAATTGTTTTATTGCCGTATCCGGAGTAGATGTGAAATGAACAAATGGATTCCATTGCAGAGCGGCCCAGTCAACATTTGTACCGGATGATACACTGAAGAACAATACATCATTCTTTAGCACGGACTGATCGATGGATATAGGCAGTGTTGTTGCCTGATTCCATAAGAGCGTTTGCTGCAGCAGGGTAGTAGATACGGCGCCTGATTTCTTTACGATCTTAACAACAACATCATCCGATGTAAGCGGCTTCACAAAATCACCGGTAATTTTTACCTGCCCGTCAATGATCATACCAGTAGAAAGCGCGCCGGAAATAAGAAAGTCGTTGTCTGATTTAAATTGAAAGTGCGGCAGCGCATTGGCATCATTCAATCCGGCTATATGATTAGAATAAGTTACCTGCGGGCTCCAGGAAACCTGGTCGTACGCTCCGTTAAATTTCGATTGAACGCGGAAGTAAATTCTGTCGCCTTTCTGTACAGCAATTGAGCCTACTCCCGAAGGAGTTTTAAGCGTGAAATCATTTGCAGCAATGTTTGCCGACCATAGTTCAGCGCCTTTGTGCTGGATGGCAACTCTCACGCCATCTGCAGCAGTGTAAGATTGCGCATCGGGCGAATTGTCCTGTATCAATGCCACAGTTTGCGTAATGCTCACCGTTCCGTTAAAAGGAGCAACCCATACTTTCACAACATCGTGCAGTGGGTTGTCGTCTATCGATTTTTCAAATGCCACCGGATCATTTTCCACAATGCTGCCATCTATGCCGGATGCTGCATCGATGGGACTGGGAGTATCGCCACTGGATAAAGTAAAGACAGGATGTCCGCTGTTGTTAAGATGATTGAAGTAAACGCGACCTTCTTTCACAATGTCCATTAACTGGTCACCATTTACATCAGAAAAATAAATTGAGGTAATATCTTCTGTGCGGGCATATTCAAAACCTGCAAAAATTCCGAAATGAGATTCAAGGCCAACCTCGCCAATGAATGTTTCCCCTTTATTGAAATCTTCTATGCCGGTTATAGGCTGTGAATCGCCAAAGGTTGGCGTGCCGGCCGGACCTGACTGGTTTGGCCTGAAAGACAATTGGCCGTTCTTTTTGTATACTTTATCAGCCAGTCCATCGCCGTTAATGTCAACCAGCGCCAGCATTCCTTCGTTCCTGGAATAATTGAAACCAAAATTCACTCCGGCTGTATTTGTTTTCAGCGCAAGGTTTCCATCGTATGGCCCAATCGTGATGGCAATGCCAAAGCCGCCGCCAATTGATTTGTTGCCGCTAAGCAGCGAGGCCTTGTCGTTAAAAAGATCAATGGGATTGAGAAAAGTACCTTTAATGTTATCGGGTTCCGACGTCCAGTCTTCTGAACCGGCCAATGGCTGGTAGGTGCTGCCGGGTTGTACGTCGTTGTAATAACCGAAGCTGTGCGTGTTAAATAAAGTACCGCCTGCATCAAATTCAGAAATGCTTTGAAGCAGAGTTTTATAAAATGCGCCTTGTGCATAATTCAATTGGTATGTGCGGATGTTCTGCCCATTGAATTTTACTGCGATCTTCCTCAGCAGGTCTGCGCACACCTGTTTAAATCCCCACCTTGCGTTGATGATTACGTCCTGTCGCTTGCTTTCACTCAATTGCCGGTCGCGCGTGAATTCTACAGTGTATTTGCCTTCTGTGGTTCCGTTGCCGGTATAAGTGACAGACGCCAGGTAAAGATCGATGCCTGCGCTTCCACCGGTTATGCCTGCATCCGAAACTTTCGAGTATCGATACTTTACAAAGTTTCCATTGGGATCACGTGTTTCTGTAAGCGCCCAATAAGCGATGTTGCCATTTGCATCAGTAAGTGTTGCAGATGGGTCTGCGCCTGTTGCAGGATTGCCGCCATAAAAATTTCGCCTGCCGCTTTTATCAATTACTTCCCACCAATAAGCCGTAGGGCTGTTGTTATGCCGGATAATTTTTTCAAACTCATTTTCTACCCTGGGGTAAAATTGTTTTTCACCTGTTCTCGCCACCGCGTCTGCGCGATGGGCAACAGGACCGAGTTGCTGATGATTGAGAAGATAGGTTTCTGTTTCAAGCGATGCATTATATCTTGGAACGCCCCATTTTGTTTCAATTGAAATGGCCGGAGTTACAAGGTTCCAGCCAAGCCCTAACCAACCGTTGCTGCCTTCGCTGTTATAATCGATGGATATTTCCGGCTGCATGCCTTTTCTTCCCGCAGGGATCTTAACAGGAAATGATAAAGCAGCATTGCCCATGTTGTTGGCTACGGGCGCAGCAATGGTATTTATTTGATCAGCAGGATGGGCCTTCCTTATATCTGAAATATCATTTGGAATGTAAGTCTCCGATGCAGGTGATTGCGGTGCACCATTCTTGTCTTCACCCTCGTGCATCAATTTTGTTTCACCCGGAAGATCTTTTTGAAGAGGGACCGGCGCAGGCTGCTGCCACACCAATATTTCTTCTTTCTCCTGCATGCGGGCCCTGATAATGGAATTGGCTGCAAAGGAGCAGATAGAAATAGCAAGCAGTGCAATAAGATAATGACGTTTCATAACTCTATGGGGTTGGGAAAGGGCCCTGGGCAGACCATTTCATGAGTGAGATTATTGCAAAATGATGATGCGTGTATATTCGGTGTCTGGCGTGGTGAGCTTCACCGTATAACTTCCTGCTGCTCCCCTGATGTGAGCGGGAAAAAGGTAGTTAGACTGGCCGGCGCCTTTACCAGAAAACACAAGACGTTGATGAATATCGTAAATGCTTACCTGTATATCTGCAACTTTATCAAGCGTTACTGCCATCTTAAACCGGCCATCTGTAACAGGGTTAGGATAAAGTTGAAAAGAAACAAGGCCAGCGTTTTCACCTGCAGCTTTGATTTTTTGGACCGATGGTTTTAACCCGAAAGTGAATGCGTCCCTGCCTGATCCATCAACGTCCCAGTGCAGGCCACTGAAGCTGGCGATGCCATCTGAAGAAATACTGTCTGCAGGTATGTAAATATAATTTCGGGGTTCAAATTCACCCGTTCCTGCACGTTCAATTACCAGGCAAAAACTGTCTTTTTCTGATCTGCCCGCAAATAATGGCCTGGCATCTATTAATAATTGCGTGGACAGCTTTGAAGCAGTTTGACCGAACGATTTCATCAACCATTTTTTTTCGGCTAAGATGATATCAGTTTCAGTGTTTGCCGGATTTTCCTGCAGCCTGAAGTTGTTTGCATTTTCTCCCCATACAAGGTAGTCGCCATTATTGATCGTGCTCTTATTTTCAGTATTTGATGCAGCGATCCTGTCAACGCCTATCACAAATTGCATGGTTGCAGTTGCGCTGGTGGATTGTTTCTGGTAAAGCGTTGATTGGTCATCCCGTGCAATACCTGCAACGTTGTTAGAGTAGTTGTTATCGCCTTTAAAATTCCAGACAGTTTCACCCGAGGCGTTCACATAATTTTTTTGCAGCGTTACTCCATACTTCAGCGCGAGATAGGTTTCTATCTTGGCAACGTCTTCCCCGGCCAGTATTTTATCGTATAGAATAAATTCAGCTACATCACCTGCTTTTGCGTTGGCAAAGTTTACTGACGCTCTGTTGTGGTCAGGGTTGTCGCCAAAAGCTGCACGGCCAGAAAATGTGTGAATGACAGGGACGGCCGGAACCTGCTTGTTTTTTTCAAATACCATATTTGCTTTCCTGTTCTTGCTGGTAAGCTGGCGTGTGGACAGCGAAAGATCGCCAAAATCACCTATGATGTCCCAAACCGGTGATTCATCAGCAATGACAGGATTGCGGTAAACTGTAAATACAGTTACGCGCTTAAGAGAAGTAGCCGGGGGAAAGTTAAAAACGGCCTTGCCGTCGTCCATTGCTATTACAGGATTGAAGTTGAGCGCTTGTGACTTTGAGCTTTTCGGAGAAAAATTTCCGTTGAGCCATAACGAATGTTCGGATACGCCGCCGGGGGCTTGAGCATACAGGTTGTATGATAACATAAACAACCCGCACGCCAATAAGATCTTAGTAGGCATGATGCTGGATTAAGCAGTTATTAAGTGATGTTTTGGTGCGGAGGCGAAACGGATTGTACTATCAGAGTGGAAAAACGATCGCTATAAATGTACAGTATTTAGTTTGCACAGCGGTTTTTTTGCATTGATGCAAATCATTTTCCCTGTAATATAAAAAAAGCCCTCCGCGGGGAGGGCTTTATCATTCTGGCAAGCGTTAATTTATTCTCTTACTATCTTGCTGCTGAAGATCTCCTTTCCATTCCTGTTCACAGTGATCATGTATACTCCGGAAGGAAGCCTTGAAATATTCATTTTCGTATTTACAAGGCTGCTGTTCTGCTGCATGATGGTTCTGCCATACATGTCTGTAATGCGGATCTCCGATTTGCTGTCGTTACCGGGTATCTGCACATTGATGCCACCGCTTGTTGGATTCGGGAACACCTGTATGCGGGCCTTCTCGCTGTTAACGATCAGGTTTCCTTCTTTTGTTGCAGTGCCAAGCGCAACCTTCAATGTATAGCATACCGTTGCGCTGTTTGCGCCGTTCCAGCCTACAACCCTAACATAATATGTTCCGGCTGTAACCGTACGGGCAATGGTCTCGCTGGTGGTGCCTCCATTTTCAGAGCTCTGCTGCAGGGTGCCTGCGCTGTTGTATAAATAAAGATCGTAATCGCCAGGCAGAGTGGTAAGTGTAATAGTAATAGTTCCGCCTGTTGTGATCACGAATTTATAATAATCAACATCGCCGGTTGGACTGATCAGACCTTTAACATCAGTATTGAAAGGTATCTGCGCAGACCCAGCCATGGTACCATTGGTTGATACATCGTACGTGCCCGGGCAGGTAACCGGCGGAGCCGTTGTTGCACCTATGTTCAATGTATAACATACCGTTGTGCTGTTGGCGCCATTATAGCCAAACACCTGCACGTAATAAGTACCTGCTGCTGTGTTGGCGTTGGTAATGGTTTCGCTGCTGGTTCCGCCATTTTCTGAACGCTTGATCTCTGTGCCTGCTGAATTATACAATATGAGGTCATAATCCGCCGGCAGGTTGGTGAGCGTAATATTCAGATTGCTTGTTGAAGCAAGCGTGAACCTGAACCAATCTTTATCTGTAGTTGTGGTGATTGCTGCAGACAGGTTGGTGTTGGTAGCTACGGTAGCAGCTGCCGCCAATGATTCATTCGGTTCGTAATTGGTAGTGCAGCCACCGCTGATCGGGCTTGTAGTGAATTGGGCAGTTACATAATTGCTGCTTCCGCCTGTACAATTAGCGCGTACCCTCCAGTCGTATGAAGTTGAAGCGCTGAGGCCGGACAGGTTCACTGAAGTTGAAGTTGTGCCTGTTGCCGCATTTATCCATGTAGATGATGCAGTTGTTTTATAATCTGCGTCATAGCTGTTTGCTCCGCTAACAGCGCCCCAGCTTACCGTTGCGCCACTTGATGTGATGGCAGATGATGCAAGGCCAGCAGGATCGCCGCAAGCAGGAGGCGTACCGCCGATAGTAAAGTTCACATTGCTGATATCGAAGAAGATATTTCCAACAGCTTCTACTTTCACCCTGCATTGTGAGCCGGGGTTATTAGGAACTACAACGCTTTGCGTGCCATCGTTAGGCGTATTGGCAACAAGCGTGATGGGGAAACTGTTCCCGCCATCGGTTGAAAGAAGGATGTTCACGTTAGCGCAGTTCACAGGCGCAATGTTTGTTGAGTTCACGCTCCAGGTAACTGTTTGCGATGAACCAACGGCCCAGGTAACTGCTGTGTTGGGAGCTGTTACGCCAAATGGCCCTGCAACGCTCGACACAGTTACGATCATGTCGTCGCTCTTATTATTTGCACCGCCTGCACGGTTATCCTTTACCGTGAAGCGGAAGTTGAGCGTTCTCTGAACAGAAGGCAACACTTCCCATTTGGTTGTATTTGTTCCGGCAAGAATGTGGGTCAGAGCCGGGAACGTTCTTGATGTAGAAGTGGTTGGTGTAAACGAACGGAATACAGGTCCCGCGGTAGCGGTTGCACTGGGCGTAGTGGGAGAGCTGGATGTTTTTGCATCGATCTGTTCCCAGATGTACGTAAGCACATCACCTGCATCTGCATCTGTTCCGGAGCCGGTGAGCTTGAACGGTGTTGATTTTGGAATGGTGTAATCAACTCCTGCAGAAGCAGTAGGCGTGTTGTTACCTGTTAATGTAACAACGGCGCATGCGCCGCCGCCGGTGCCTGATTTAATATAGTTGGTGATCTGCTCTATAGTGCGTGCATGGAAATAATCATCGCTGTGCGGCTGAACATCTGTAGTTGCACCAGTGATGCCTGCATATCCCATGATGGTAGAGCCGCTGCCGGGCTCGCACTGCGCGATGGTGCCTTCGTAAGAATGAGCGAAAGTATGGTTGCCGCCAAACTGGTGGCCCATTTCATGTGTGAGGTAATCCACAACAAAAGGATCTCCTTCCGGGGTAGTGTGCGAAGTAAAGCCGCTGCCTTTGGAACCGGTTTTACAAACGCAGCCGATGCAACCCGCGTTACCGTTATTGCTGGTGCGGTGAACAAGGTGGCCAATGTCGTAATTGGCATTGCCGATCACATTGTCGATGGTGGTTTGTGTAGTGCTGTTCAGTTCACTGGTCCAGGGATCGCTGCCGGCAGTGAGATAGATGATGGCATCGTTGTTTGCAACCAACACCATTCTAACGCCGAAGTCTCTTTCATAAATGCCGTTGGCGCGTGTCATAGCCGTGTTCATGGCTGCAAGCACTTTTGCCTTGCGTTGTGCATCGGTAGTTTCAGTACCATTCAGAAAGTAAGTGGAATACTCGCCGGTAGAGGCAAGCGCCAGCCTGTAAGTGCGCAGGCGTGCATCATCTGCATTGCGCAAAGCTTCTGACTGAATCGTCTGTTGTGACTGTGTGTTCACAGCCTCGGTGAGACACTGAAAATTCGATTGATAATTACCGATGTCTTTGCGGGAGAAAACCACATAGTATTGATCTGCCCTGTCAACAGGATCGATGTATACTGTTTTCCTGGTGGTTGAAAAGATCATTCCATGAAAGCCGCGGGGTGAAAAGTCAAAACGGATGGTTGCGGTCGGATCATCAATGCCCTGGCCGGCATAAGAGTTGATGCCGGGATACTTTGCAGCGAGAGCGGGATGCATTACAGGTGCATCCACTACGCGAAAGCGTTCAATCTTTCCTTCTTCATTAGGAATAGAAAGAATGAAATCTGAGGCGATGACTGAAACATTTTTTTCTGAAGGAGTAGTGCGAAGCGCTGATGCAAGATCAGCTTCCTTTAATTGAAAAAGCTTGTAAGCGGCGGGCCTGAAGCGGTTAGCAAACAGGTCTTTTGTTACTCTTGCTTCCGAGACTTCTGTCCAGAAGTTTCTCTGTTGGGCGGTAGCTGCAAAAAACAGCAATACCCCCAACAGGAGTGATAAGGTTTTTCTCATAATGTAGTTAAAGTTTAATAATAAAGAATCCTCTCAATTTACGCTCTTTTAGCAGATGTTGTTTGCGGCTATTGCGAATTCTGAACCGGTAAATTTGCAATCCGGTTTCATTTAATTTAAAAATTTCTGCCGGTAGCTCCGATAAAAAATTTCAAAATTGCCGGCCTTTTCCTCCTTTTTGACGGTTGGTTTTCTCTGTAGTTTATGATGGAAAAACCTTGGAATTTTTTGCCTGTAGTTTTTACTTTGCCCGCCTTATTACAATCTTATCCAATGCCTTTAATACCAGTCACAAGGTCCTGTTTATTCTGCAGCCTTATGCTGCATGGAAGAAAGGACAAAAAGTTTTGCGATGATTATTGCCGCAGCGCATATAACAACCGGATGCATCCACAGCGGGCGGATGTAGTGCGGGTGATCAATGCCATTCTGCGAAAGAACCGGCGCATTCTGGAAGACTTCATCCGGGAAGGTGAAGAAACTGCGAGGGTGACAAAGGCTCGGCTGGCCAAGAAAGGATTCAACTTTCAATACATCACCGGGGCTTATGCTAACCGTGAAGGCTCTATTTATTATTTCTGTTATGAGTATGGATATATGTTGCTGGAGAGGGATTGGTATTATGTGATACGGAGGAAGGACATATTGCAAGGAGAGGAATGAAAAGAATCACGGATTGGAAGAGGGATTTGAGGATTACACGGATGAAACTTTATCACAAATATGAATTATCATTCACTAAACCACTCAATTGTCCTTCCCGAAAC
>JBAVMD010000415.1:0-3820 GCA_049689695.1 Chitinophagaceae bacterium
GGTAAATGCTTACCTCTCTTCATACGAAAAGAGCGGCTACATCTGGAAACTTCAGATGGATACCTACAACCGAGAAGTGGAGCGCTATGGCAGCAATACGATCGGGTTATGTGAGCAATTATTTTTCCATGATAGCGCGGCCTTGCTTCAGTTGCTGGAAAACACCTGGGGAGATGAGCGCGAGAAAGTGAGATGGCTGTGGGGTTTGCGTGCTATTGATGAGCTCCTGAATTGCTTCAACTATAATTTACAGGATAAGCTTACGCTGCTTACGCATTTGAAAAATGCTTTTGCCGCGGAGTTCAATATGGATAAGCTGTTGAAACTGCAGTTAGACAACAAGTACCGCAACAACCGGAAAATGATAGAGCTGATTTTAGATAGCGATAACGACCTGCAGAATGAGCTCTATCCCCTGATCAAAATAATAAAAGAAACATCGGTACAGCTGCGGCATGCAAGCCATGAAATTTTGGCCATTCAATCTGAAGGCGAATTACAGGTACCGCTGAATGATCTTATGGCAAGCTATATACACATGTTGCTGAACAGGTTATTCACGTCTAACCAACGGCTGCACGAAATGGTTTCGTACGATTTCCTGTTCAGGTACTATCAATCACAGGCGGCGAGAAAGAAGTTACGGCCTGTAACAGGGTAGTCATGGGAAAAGTCATTGGGTCATTTGGTCATTGAGTCATTAAGTCATTGGTGAATGATTCTGCCAGGTGGCAAATTAAATAGCGACAGCCTTTCTTTCAATGACCTAATGACCCAATGACCTAATGACTTTCCAATAGACTAATAAACCAGTAAACCAATAAACTAATAAAATGCTCAATAAATTCCCGCACTACAAACAGCATGATGAAATGGATTGTGGCCCTACCTGCCTCCGCATCATCTGTAAGTATTATGGAAAGTCGCTGTCGCAGGATTACCTGCGCCAAATAATGCATACCGGGCGTTCAGGCACCAGCCTTTTGTCAATAAGCGATGCTGCGGAGGAATTGGGATTCAGGACCATTGGCAGCAGGCTTTCTTACGACGATCTGCAGGAAGCATCTCCGTTTCCATGCATTGCGTTCTGGGCGCAAAAGCATTTTGTTGTTATCTACAAGATCAGAAAAAATAAAGTGTATGTTTCCGATCCATCGCACGGCCTGATTGAATATACCAGGGAAGAATTTTTAAAAGGATGGTCGCAGGGCAATAACGAAGGAATTATTTTAACGTTGGAACCCTCTCCTGAATTTGAAGAGGTTGAAGAGCAAAAAACAAAGAACAGGGGTATTGGATTTATTTTCAGCTACCTCTTTCGCTATAAAAAACAAGTGATACAGGTGCTCACCGGCTTGTTGGCAGGAAGCCTGTTGCAATTAGCATTCCCTTTTCTTACGCAAAGCATAGTCGATGTGGGCATTCGCCACCAGGACCTGCCTTTCATTTATCTTATTCTGCTGGCGCAGCTTATGGTATTCCTCGGCAGAACAGCCATTGAAATATTGAGGGGCTATATCATATTGCATGTAAGCAGCAGGATCAACATCAGCCTTTTATCGGATTTTTTTATTAAGCTGATGCGTTTGCCCCTGGGTTATTTCGATACAAAGATGACAGGTGATCTTATGCAACGCATCAACGATCACCAGCGTGTTGAATTGTTCCTTACATCCGGCACATTGAACACTATTTTTTCTGTGATCAACCTGCTGGTGTTTAGCGTAGTGCTGGCTATTTATAATACTTCCATCTTCTTCGTGTTCATAGGGGGCAGTGTTCTGTACTTAATATGGATACTCGGCTTCATGAAAAAAAGAGCCAAGCAGGACTATAAACGCTTCAACCAGCTTTCTGCAAATCTTGAAAAAAACTTTGAGCTTATTCATGGCATGCAGGAAATAAAACTGCACAATGCGGAAAGAAAAGAGCGGTGGAAATGGGAACATTTGCAGGTTAAGCTTTTCAAAGTGAACCTGAAAGGGCTTTCGCTTAAGCAGATGCAGTCTGGCGGCGCTTCTGTTATTAATGAACTGAAGAACATTATCATTGCTTTCCTGGCAGCTAAACTGGTTTTGGAAGGACAGATTACACTTGGCATCATGCTTTCCATTTCGTACATCATTGGCCAGTTGAATGCGCCGCTGATGCAGTTGATAGATTTCATTCAATCTTACCAGGATGCAAAACTGAGCCTGGAGCGCATTAATGAAATACATAAGAAGCCTGATGAAGAATCGTCTGACGAAATGAAAGTTGATGAAGTGCCCGATGGCAACCTTGCACTGGATGGTGTTTCGTTTAAATACGATTTGGATCCGCGCTCACCCATGATCCTGAAAAATATTCATCTCACCATTCCTGAAAATAAAGTAACTGCCATTGTGGGCGCCAGCGGCAGCGGAAAGACTACTTTATTAAAACTGCTGTTGAAATTTTATGCACCTACACAAGGCGAGATACGCGTGGGCAATACCGGCCTCAATAATATACGCAATGCCTCCTGGCGAGAAAAATGCGGGGTGGTAATGCAGGAAGGCTTCATTTTTAACGATACCATCGCCAACAACATAGCAGTAGGCGAAGAAGGGGTAGATATGAGGCGATTGAAAAACGCTCTCCATACTGTGAACATGCACGATTTTGTAGATAGCCTGGCATTGAAACACAATACTAAAATAGGCACCAGCGGCCTTGGGCTGAGTACAGGGCAAAAACAGCGCATCCTGATTGCCCGGGCGATCTATAAAAACCCCGATGTGCTTTTGTTTGATGAAGCTACCAGCGCTTTGGATGCAAACAATGAGCGGTTGATCACAGATAACCTGAACAGGATTTTCAGGGGAAAGACCGTGATCGTAATAGCGCACCGGTTAAGCACGGTAAAGAATGCCGATAAAATTGTTGTGCTCGACAAAGGTGAAATCACCGAAGTAGGAACGCACAATGAGCTGATCACCGAACGTGGATTTTATTTTAACCTTATTAAGAACCAGCTTGAGCTGGGCAATTAAATACTTAAGATATGCCTGAAGTAAACGATGATGGTTTCATTCACGATGAAGTAAATGAAGTACTTGGCAGAACACCTGTATGGTTGGTTCGCTGGGGAAATACGCTTATCCTCTGCATTGTACTGCTGTTACTTGCAACATCCGCTTTGGTTTATTATCCTGATGTTATTACCGGAAAAGCCACTATTACGCCTACGGCAAATACAGTCATCACTGCACCGGATCATGAAACAAAAATGCAGGCCGTTTATGTGACGCAGGGAAGCATTGTAAACCAAGGCGAGGTCATCTGTCTGTTGCGACGGGTAACTGATCCTTCAATAACAGACACGATTGTCGCTCCATTTACAGGCGTGGTGCATTTGCAGCGCATCATCGATACCTCTTTGTCCATACCTGCGGGTGTAAGCCTGTTAGCATTGGAAAATGCTGCCGCGCACCATCGCATCCTTATTCAGGCCCCTGCGCAAATTGCAGGGAAGATTGTATTAGGACAATCTGTACGCATAAGCCCGGTTCAATATCCTCACCATGAGTACGGCGAACTGGAAGCGCAAATCATATCGCTTCCATCAAAAGAAGAAAAAGGCATTGTGACCATCGAAGCTTCATTGGTAAATGGCACAACTACCACACGCGGCAACAAACTGCAACTCGACCTCACCACTTCCGGCCTTGCAAGCATTGTTACCAGTAAGCGGACGGTGTTTGAGAGGTTGTTTGCATTTCTGTAGTGAAGTTTCGGGTTTCGGGTTTGGAGTTTCGGGTTCTTCTCGGGGAATTACTGATATCTACTATATTTCAAC
>JBAVMD010000416.1:0-2923 GCA_049689695.1 Chitinophagaceae bacterium
CACGTAGAACATTTCCAAAACAATTTTATCCGCCAAAAAGAAGTAATTGACGAATTACGGCACGACCTGCCCGATTCCCGCTTTAAAGTCGAAAATATTTTCAACAGCCGTTACCAGTCGCAAGACGACGAACACGATGCTCATGCCATGCTGAACGACCGAATGGAAACCTTCCGCAAATTGTATCATGAGCTGAGAGACGACTTCCAACGATTCGAAACTGAACACCTGGTGTAAGCTTTGACCCAACTAACTATTTTAAGCTGTCATGCTAAGTCGTGATGGCTTTTTTTTTTGGAAGCTGCGAGCTATGAGCTACCAGCTGCGAGCTATAAGCATAGAACTCCACTCTTAACTCGCAGCTCGTAGCTCACAGCTTTCTTCCCAGCTATTGATTACATCCGCATTAAATTTGGCACTCATAGTAAACTTGCACCCATGAAGAAATTTGTTGCGATTGTTTTTTTGGTCTGTACCCTTGCTGCCAGGTCCCAATCCGATATCGTCCCCACGCCGGTAAAAAGCACATCCGGCACCGGAGTATTCAAATTATCATCTGCCACAGTGCTGTTACTTCAGGACCAGGCCGAGCAGGCTACAGCAGATTTTTTGAACGACTACCTCCAACGCTTCTACGGCTTTCGCCTTAAAACCGCCTCAAACGCTGCCAAAAATTATATTCGTTTCGGTACTAAAAGATTCATTCAGCCCGGTAAGGAAGGCCGGTATGAAATGCTGGTAAAGCCTGATTTCATCAATATTGAAGGCGATACTTACCAGGGCACTTTTTATGGCATGCAATCGCTTATTCAGCTACTGCCAATAGAAACAAATCGTGTTTCGATAGCTATACCGCAAATGACCATTGAAGATTATCCCCGCTTTTCTTACCGGGGGCTGCACCTGGATGTGACAAGACATTTCATGCCCATAGAGTTCGTAAAAAAATACATCGACTACATCGCCATGCATAAGATGAATTATTTCCACTGGCATCTCACAGACGACCAGGGATGGCGGATCGAAATAAAAAAATACCCGCGTCTTACAGAAATGGGCGGCCGGCGCCACGGCACCATCATTGGCCGCTACCCGGGCAAAGGCAACGATAATATCCCGTATGGCGGGTTTTATACGCAGGAGGAAATAAAGCAGGTGATAGATTACGCCGCCAAAAGATACGTCACCATCGTACCTGAAATTGAAATGCCCGGCCATGCCAGCGCAGCCATTGCTGCATTTCCCTGGTTAAGCTGCTTTCCTGAGCAAAAGACAAGGATTCCGGACAATATGATATCCGAGGCAAGCCAACGCGCTACAGGGAAGCTGGTGCAGGAAACCTGGGGTGTGTTTGATGATGTATTCTGTGCAGGAAAGGATTCCACTTTTACCTTCCTCGAAAATGTGCTGGATGAGGTAATGGCGCTTTTTCCCGGTAAACATATCCATGTGGGTGGAGACGAATCACCAAAAACACATTGGAAAAAATGTCCCAGGTGCCAGCAGCGCATCAAAGACAATAATCTCAAAGACGAACACGAGTTGCAGAGCTATTTCATCCAACGCATGGAAAAATACGTTAACAGCAAAGGCAAAGTTTTGATAGGATGGGATGAGATACTCGAAGGCGGGCTGGCGCCAAACGCTATTGTAATGAGCTGGCGGGGAGAAGAAGGGGGCATTGAAGCAGCTAAACAAAATCATTCCGTAATCATGACCCCGGGCAATTATGTTTACTTCGATCATACACAAACCAAGAATGAAGATTCCGTTACTATCGGAGGATACACGCCCCTGGAAGAAGTTTACGGTTACGAGCCGGTCCCAAAAGAACTGCCTGCTGATAAATCAAAATTTGTTTGGGGTGCGCAAGCCAATTTATGGACGGAGTATATAAAGAACACCCGCAAAGTGGAATACATGCTTTTTCCCCGGCTTGCTGCATTGAGCGAAGTTTTATGGAGCCCGAAAGAAAAACGTGATTTCAAAAACCTTGAACGCCGGCTTCCATTGATTTTTGCGCGGTACCGCCTCTGGGGAGCCAATTACAGTACAGCTTATTACGATTTAAAAGCAACCATCAGTCCATCTCCCGATTATAACGGCCTGCTCTGGAAGCTGGAATCAAAAGTTTTTAATCAACCCGATCTCAGATCGTTCAGCAACATTTGGATTACAAGCCCCAACTTTTATAACCAGAAAACTAAAGTAGTGGTCCCTGATTGGACAAAAGACCCTGATGGCGCAAAAGGCGTAATGAAAGATACAATGATTCTTTTCGATGATCTTGTTGTGAAATATACAAAGCCTGTTGTTATTACCCGCCCGGGTATTTATAAAGGCGTTATCATCGTATCTGGCCCTGATTCAAAGTCGAGGGAACTTGGAAGAATTGAACAAAAATTCTCTTTTAATAAAGCGACGGGCAAAAAGATCAGCCTCACTACTGCGCCTTCTGCCAGCTATCCCGGCAATCCCGGGGCTTTTGGCCTGATAAACGGGGCCTTGTCTGGGAAAGGCATCAGTTCCGCAGAATGGCTGGGATGGAGCGGGCCAGACATGGTAGCAACAATTGACCTCGTAAAACCCGTTAGCATTACCTCCGTGAAAATTCATACCATGGAGCAGAATGGCGGATGGGTCTATCTTCCTGCAAATGTGGAAGTGCATACATCAACCGATGGAAAAAAATTCACGCGTGCCGGTACAACTACTTCTTTCAACAAAGATGAAAGCGGTTTTGCCAGCGGGTTTATGAATGTTGATTTTTCAAAGCGAACCGTCCGTTATATAAAAATAATTGCAAAAAGCTACGGCAAGATTCCGGATGGCAAGGCCGGCGCGGGCAACCCGGCCTGGTTGTTCGTGGATGAAATACAGGTAAATTGATTTTTAGCGCCAAATTTTACATAAAGCTGACTCC
>JBAVMD010000417.1:0-2701 GCA_049689695.1 Chitinophagaceae bacterium
GCGTTGAAGGCTTTCTGCAATTTTTCTGCTACTTCAAAATCAGTATACTTCTCGCCAATAGTAGAGGGGCGCATCAATTCCTTCAGGAACTGGTCAGAAGGCCAGGTAAAGCCAGGTTTTGTTTTAGGGTTTTTGAGGTTGGGGAGAGAACCTTTCTGCTGAATAAGATCTTCGCCCACCACGTTCATGGCGCTTACTACTTTTCTTTCCAGCTCTTCCTGCTTGTTCTCGATCATGGTATACAGCCAATTCACCTGGATGTAGATGATTCCAATAAGGGAGAGGGAGATCAGTATAAAAATGATGGGGAAAATTTTCTTCATCAGAAGGCAAATTTACTCAAGACAATTGCAGGCAGCTACTCATCATAAGCAATTGGGTTACTTTAACTAAGGTTTCACAACTGCTTTTAGTCGCCGATGCGTATTGTCAGTAGCCTGAAAGTTAAATAAAAGTTCCATTTAAGCACAAACATCCATTTTGTTATCTGCACAGAAATAGTAATTTAGAAATATGAACCTTTTGGAGGCCGGTATATTATTGATAGCTGATCCCTTTCTGAAAGACCCGAATTTCATGAGAACCGTGGTATTCTTATGCGAACACCAGGAAGAGGGGAGCTTTGGATTTGTGCTAAACCGCAACTACGACTATTCATTGAATGAACTGGTGAGCGGTTTAGATGATCTTAAGATACCGGTTTTTTATGGAGGGCCTGTACAAATCGATACCATTCATTTTTTGCACCAATACCCTGATCTTATTCCCGGGGGATTTGAAGTTACCGACGGGATTTATTGGGGCGGGGATTTTGAAACGGCCATTAATCTCATTCGCAATAAGGAGATCGATCCGCAGCGCATCCGCTTTTTCATAGGATACTCCGGCTGGGGCAGCGGGCAACTGAGCGACGAGCTGAAAGAAAAATCCTGGCTAACAGTGCAGGCTAACCGTAAAATTATTTTCCATAAAGAAACAGATGAGATCTGGAAAGAATCCCTTCGCCTGCTGGGCGGGGAATATGAAATGATGATCAACTTCCCTATTGATCCGCAGCTAAACTAAGAAGTCATTAGTCATTAGGTCATTAAGTCATTGGAGCATCGCTCCTCTGTTTGCCCAATGACCTAATGACCTATTGACCTATTGACTTATTCACCTATCACCTATTAACAACTAAATAAAAAAACCCACCAGCCTGAACCGATGGGTGATAATTTTTCCAGGATTGGACCGTCCTTTAGGAGAAATACGGTCTTGCGGCGCTTATTCAATTACACGTGCGCCTTCAACCAATACAGTTACTTTATTATTAATTACCTCTACAAATCCGCTTTGGATCTCGTAAAAGGCCAGGTTATTGTTTTTATCTTTCAACACTTTCAATCTTCCTGCTTTTAAAGCGCTCACCAGTGGTGCGTGCTTTTCCAGCACTTCAAACAAACCCGTTACTCCCGGCAGTTGTACACCATATACATCGCCGCTGAAGAGCTTTCGTTCGGGAGTGAGTATTTCTAAATTCATATTAATTAGCAAATTTGAAAATTCAAAAATAGCTCAATGAATTACGCAATTGAGCAATCTTCACATTTTCACATTATCCCTGTGCCTGCGTCATCATCTTCTTACCTTTCTCCATTGCGTCGTCAATACTTCCTACCAGGTTGAAAGCTGCTTCAGGATATTCATCTACTTCACCATCCATGATCATGTTGAACCCGCGAATGGTTTCTTCAATCGGCACCAGCACGCCCTTAAGACCAGTGAAGGCCTCGGCCACGTGGAAAGGCTGAGAAAGGAAACGTTGTACTTTTCGTGCGCGGGAAACCGTCAGTTTATCTTCATCGCTCAACTCATCCAATCCAAGGATCGCGATGATGTCCTGCAATTCTTTATAACGTTGCAATATCAGCTTTACACGGTTAGCGCAATCGTAATGCGCATCGCCCACAACCTGCTTCATCAGGATACGGGAAGTGGAATCCAGTGGATCCACCGCGGGGTAAATACCAAGGTCGGCAATCTTACGGCTCAATACCGTAGTTGCATCCAGGTGAGCAAAAGTAGTGGCAGGAGCCGGATCGGTAAGGTCATCCGCAGGTACATATACCGCCTGAACCGATGTAATAGATCCGTTGCGTGTAGAAGTGATGCGTTCCTGCATCAGTCCCATTTCCGTTGCCAGGGTTGGCTGGTAACCCACGGCAGAAGGCATACGTCCCAAAAGGGCTGATACCTCAGAACCCGCCTGGGTGAAACGGAAGATATTATCTACGAAGAACAGGATGTCGCGGCCACGGCCTTGTCCATCACCATCCCTGTAATATTCTGCTATCGTCAACCCGCTCAGGGCCACACGTGCACGTGCGCCGGGGGGTTCATTCATTTGACCAAATACGAAAGTGGCTTTCGACTCTTTCAATTCTTCCATGTTCACTTTGCTCAGGTCCCATCCGCCATTTTCCATGCTGTGCTTGAATTCGTCGCCGTATTTCATAATACCGGCTTCGATCATTTCACGCATGAGGTCGTTTCCTTCACGGGTACGCTCACCTACACCGGCAAATACAGATACGCCGGAATAAGCTTTCGCGATATTATTAATAAGCTCCTGGATCAATACTGTTTTACCCACACCCGCACCACCGAACAGACCGACTTTACCGCCTTTTGCAAACGGGCAGATCAGATCCATTACTTT
>JBAVMD010000418.1:0-10050 GCA_049689695.1 Chitinophagaceae bacterium
TCATAGGAAAGGCCTTGCATCCAGGCTATTTAAATCTTGTGCCTGTAAACCTGGGGCGGAATTTTTATGAATTGAAAGACGCTGAAATATCTACAGATAGTTTCAGCTTTTATACGGCTGTTGCTGCTGTATTCAGCAACAAGATTGAAGGTGAAGAAATTGAGTTAGACAGCTACATTAAGCATAAAAGAGATGGAATTGAGTTCCTGCCAGATTACACTAAGAAGATTGATGATCTGTATAGCGCATATAGTTTTGCCAAATCCAATGAGCTGAATGAAGCCAGCATTGCAGAAGCTCATAAGTTGCTGAGCAAACATATTGTTGGCAAGACTTACCAGGGAAAGTTTCGAAAGCACAACATGTATGTTTCTACAGATGAGGGCAAGATTGAATATGTTGCTGCAGCGCCTGATAAAGTGCCGGGTGAGATGAAGACATTTTATGCAGACCTGCAGTTGCTTCTTAAAACCTCCATGAGCATATCGGAGGTCTTCTTTTTTGCAGCCATGATACACCTCGTGTTTGTAAAAATTCATCCATGGAATGATGGCAATGGCAGGAGTGCACGACTGCTGGAAAAATGGTTCCTCGCACAAAAGCTCGGCGAAAATGCCTGGTTTATTGAAAGTGAAAAGCATTATTACAGGCAACACCAAACGTATTACAGGAACATACGGCAACTGGGATTGGAATATCCTGAACTGGATTACTTCAAAGCTTTGCCATTTCTGTTGATGTTGTCGGAGGCGGTATTGAAAAAGGAAGGATAATCTAATTATTAATACAGTTTGTGCTCTTCATAGAATTGAGAGAATATTTCGCATGCGATGAGAAGATTTTCCCTGCATTCTTCATTTGCCGGATTGCTTTCATACGTGTTTTTAAATACTTCAATCATTTTCTGAAAGCAGATTTCCGCCTTTTGTGTATTGCCTGATAAGTTATAAGCTATTCCTAAGTCCTGGTAAGCGCTGCCCAAACCCACCGCTATAGTTTCATTCTGTGGAATAGATCGATAGAGCTCATAAAATATGTGCAGCTTATTTATGTGATGCTCTATTGCATTATCCGTGTCTCCTCTTTTCAAATACATATTCCCCAGGTACTGGTAAGAAGCGCCGAGTGAAATGCTGAATTTGATATTGCCAGGGTTTTCATCAGCCAATTTAGCTGACAGGCGGTGGAATTCTTTATAGTGCAGGTATGCTTCATTAAAATCGCCCGTATGTTCATACAAACGCCCTGTTTCCTGCATACAAACGGCAAGACTATCTTTAAATGATACAACGCCGGGACAAGCTTCAACTAACGAAGTGTACCGGGACGCGCTTACCTGGTAATAATAAATACTGTTTTCAATATCTTCAAATGCGCGGTATAGGCCTGCCAGTTCAAGGCTTACGTTTGCCATTTGTGATCTTATGGCAATGTTTTCCGGCAGCGTTGTGCCTAATACGGTTAAAGCGTCATAGCAGGTGATATAACATGCCAGCGCAGGTTGCAATTGATTGTTTGCAAAGTATGCAGCGCCCGATAGAATATTTGCTGTTGCAAGAAGATTCAGACAGTATGGATTATTAATATCTGTGGAATATAATTTTCCGGCAAGCTGGTTAAAAATTTCGTAGTGCCTGATCGTTCCGGCAATATCGTTTTTTGTTTCTGAATAATAACCCAGGCATTGGTAAGAGCAAGCCAGGGCGCGTTCGTATTCATCATTTCCCGGGGACACATCTACAAGAGCTTCACATAATAAAATGAATTTGGCAAGGTATTTTAAGGCCTTATTTGGTTTGAACAATGAAATGTGCGCTTTCGCTATATTCTGGCATGCCAAAGCCACACAATGCAGTATTTCCTGATGCGGGCGTCCCGTGAATTGCGGGAGGTATTTGCATGATAAGTTATAATCAGCTTCAAAGAAGATCAAGGCTTTTTCCAGCCTGCCCATCGATTCGTAGAGAATACCCATGCGACTGAGGCAGAGGGTTTCAGCAGTGCGATCTATTTTCCTGCATATCTTTTTAGCATCGTACAAAAGAGACAATGCGCCTTGAAGGTTTCCGTTCTCCCTCAAACTGTCTGAAAGAGTAATCATCAGCTCTGCCATATCCTTATCGCGTTCAAGCATGACTGCGTACTGAATCTGTGTTGATAATATTTTCAATTGCAATGGAAAGATTCTTCTTAAAATCCTCTCTTTCCGGAAGCGATGCACACAATTGTTCAAACAGCACGCGCATTTTATTAAAACAATAAAGGGCTTTATCATACTTTTTCATGGTAAAACAGAGGTTGCCCACATGCTGGTATGCAATGCCTAAGTTGTGTTTATACGTCCAACTGCCTGGTTGGCTGTTGTGAAGCTGTATTTCGAGCCGTTTATATGTTTTCAAATAAACCATTGCCTGTTCATACTGCTCCATTTGCGCATGCACTAAGCCAAGTTTCTCAAACATTATTGCAAGCCCGTTCCTGTACTCTTTATTTTGAGGATACAGTGCGCATAGCTCTTTAGCCACGGTGAGGCCGCCCTTTAATATGCCTGCTGCCTGTTCAAATTGTTTCTGATGTATTTTAACTGCCGCCAGCCTGTCTATAGCTATAGACAGCCCGTTTATAAAAAATGCATTGCCCGGATACTCGCGACAGAGCTGTGACGACAGGTTGAAGAATTGTAAAAAGCATTCGTATGCTTCCTCAATTTTGTTCAATTGAAATTGAACATCCCCGGAGAATTGAAATGAAACAGCCAGCATGCTTTTTAAATCAGGATGCGTTGGATGTGCTTCATGCAATTTCTTTGCTAACTCATTGTATTTTTTATAGTACTCAAATGCTTTTTCAAATTGATTGGTCCTTGCATAGGCACTGCCCATCCTTTCAGTTGCTGTTGCCAGCAGGTTGCTTTGTTCCAGCGTTTCTTCATCTGCATTGTAAAGTGATTGTGCCAGTGAATGGAAGTTTGAAAAATAATCAAGCGACTTATTGTATTCGCCTTGTTCTACTGCGGTATCGCCTAACTTGGAGTATGTAATGGCCAGGCCATTTATAAAAGCCGGGTTAGCAGGATACCGGTTCTTCAATACGGCAAACAATATTCGCATGGCATTGTAATGACTGAGTGCTTTAGCGTGATCTCCGCATCTGAGCCCAACATTGCCAAGCTTTTCGTGTGCAATTGCCAGCTCTTTCCTGAATTCTACATTGTCCGGGTCAACCCTGCAAAGCAATCGCTCATGGATAAGATATTGGTTGTAATAATGCAAAGCCTCTTTAATATTTTCCATTTGCAGATAGACGTGGCCAAGCTTTGAACTGGCAATGGCCAGGCCATGCCTGTACGCAACATTGTTATTGTTTATATCAAAAAGCTCTTTTTGAAGCGCATAACTTTCCTGATAATTGGTTAGTGCGTTCCCCGTATCTGAAAGAATAGTATATATATTTCCGAGAAACTGGTAAGAAACAGAAAGGCTGTTCTTATAATCCACCATTTGCGGGGACAGGTCCAGGAGGGACTGAGTAAGCTGGTTGAACCTTTTAGAAAAGGAGAATGCCCTGTCTGTTTCACCCAGCGCAATATATATTTCCGCAAGGAACTGGTAAAAGATGGCTAACCCGTGCATAAAGCTATTGTTGCCGGGATGATCGTTCAGCAACTGTTCAAACAGCGTTGCACCTCTTTCAAAGAGGTTGAGCGCTTCCACTAACCTGCCAAGTTCCCTGCAGGTATAACCTCGTTTTGAAAATGCAATAGCTAAACCGTTCTTGTATTCCTCGTTCCCGGGATATTCATTGACAAGCGCTTCAAACGCTTCCTGCATTTTTTCAAAACAAGGAAGGGCTTTTTCCCGGTCGCCTGCACTGGCATAGGCATCGCCGAGTTTTTCAAGAGAAGTGCCCAGGCGTTTCCTGTGGGCCGGTTCACCCGGCATTGATGTAATAAGCTCTGCAGAAAGGTTATGAAACTCGTTGAATTTTTCTATGGCAGCGGCTGAATTGCCTAATGATGTGTAAATAGTGCCGGTGCGTTCAAGGCAGTCTGAATAATCAGGGTTATTCAGTGTTTTAAAAATATACTTCGCCTCATTAATATAGTTCAATGCACCTGACAGGTCACCGGTTTCCCGGCAACTGTCGGAAAGATTGAAATGCAACTTGCCAAAATCTATGTCGATGATCAAAGCAGGACGAGGTTTTGAAAAGTAAATTAGCACAAATCTGCAGCATGGCCGATTGATCAAATAACCGGTATGATCGATCAGGAATTGAGGATTTTTATAGCGCAGATCAAGGAAGATTTATGGATTTTGCAGATGAGATCAGCGAAGCTGATCGGGAGAACCTGCTATTCATAGGGCACCCCATCTGCAAAATCCATAAATCGTCTTTCATCTGCGCTATATTCTTACATCTGCGCTATAATTCTTTCATCTGGACTGAAGGCTTTTGATCATGACGTAGTGGATTACCTGTAGAAGCCCTTTAGTTCAATAAGATTTCTTACGGCAAGCGTAAGTTTTAACATGACGGCCATACAAGAATCGTCTCAAATCGTCTCAAATCGTCTCATTGCCTATCCTTAAATTTATCGTACCAATCGTCTCAAATCGTCTCAAATCGTCTCATTTGATCAAATAATCGTATGTTTGCGTCTCAAATCGTCTCATCAATAGAAAAAATGACAATACATACGGTTATTTTCTCTCCCATCAAATGGATGCAACTGGCGCAGGAATTAAGCCAGCTGGACAGGTTCGACGCCCAGTGGCAGGCGATAGAACGAAGAGAACAAAAAACACTGAAGGAGCTGAAATCCATAGCTACCGTACGAAGCGTTGGCGCCTCTACCCGTATCGAAGGTTCTCAATTGTCCGATCCTGAAGTGGAAGCGCTTATCGAAAACCTTGATATTTCGAAATTGACGGAACGTGACCAACAAGAAGTGGCAGGCTATTACGATGCCTTGAACCTGATAGGAGAATCTTACCGGGACATTGCCGTTGCAGAAAGCAGCATCATGCATTTACATAATACTTTACTGAAACACAGTACCAAGGATGCATATCATAAAGGAAATTATAAGATCAATTCCAATCGTGTAGAGAGAACTGAAACCGATGGAAATAAGACGCCGATCTTTGAAACAACAGCACCGGGCTGGCCCACCAGGGATGCAATGACGCAACTGATAGATTGGTATAATAATGATTCCATCACACACCCGTTGATAAGGGCGGCCATATTTGTGTATGAATTTCTCAGCATACATCCCTTCCAGGACGGCAATGGACGACTGAGCAGGTTACTAGCTACCTTGTTACTGATGAAGAGCGGTTATGTATGGATAGAGTACGTGAGTTTTGAGCATGAGATTGAATATAGAAAGAAAGAGTACTATAAAAAATTGATGGATGCTCAGCGTAATCGTCCTGGTGAAGACGTAACAGAGTGGGTGAACTTTTTTTTAGATTGTTTAAAGAACATACAGGAACAATTGTTGCAAAAATTAAAAGAGAAGGAGCACAGAGAAGTTGTTGGCGTAAGGGAACAACAAATTTATGCTATGGTGGAGAACAACCCCGGCATGAGCAGCGGAGAAATAGCACAGAAGCTGAAAATTCCTTCATCCACCATTAAAAGGATATTGTCTGATCTTGTAGCCAGGCGTAATCTTATTGTGCATGGCGCAGGACGAGGCACCAGCTACAGTATTGCAGCAACTGATCTGATAAAACGTGATGTGACGATCCGTTTAACAAACGAAGAAAGAATAAAGGAGTTTACGCTGGTGCAGATGGGTTCATTTGTCCGCATCAAAAAAATTGTACTGACGCCACTGTTTGAATGGAAGCATCCTGATGAATGGAGCAGAAAGCTATTACAGCAAGGGCTTTATATTACCATTCAGGCTGTAACTTCCCAGGGACTTATCATTCATCAACCATATTCAATTCCGGGGTTTAATGACCCTTCTTATTTTCAACCAGTATTTATTGTGAACCCTAATATTGTTCTGCCGGACCAATTACGAACGAAGGACATCAATAGACTTAGTTACCCGATCAAATGCAGTATTGAATTATCGGGCAGCGTAGACAAATTTGAGTTTGATGTTATGCTGGTAACTGATGAAGGATAATCGCTTTTAAAAATTACTCGTATTTGTCCATGCTACTTTCTTAGTGCCGTCAGGATATACTTCATACACATCTTCTGTAATGCTTCCATTAGACAGCGTAAGCAATGCAAAGCCGTTGAGCACTCGTTTGGTTTGGCGGGTGTTTGGACTCGGCATCGGTGTATGTGCGTAGTAGTCTACGGTATCTATTGGGGTACCGCCATTGCCATATAAGTCATAACCATTACCAAAAGGTATGGCACCGTGGCCCATGCATCTTATTTGCGGATGAAGGTTAAAAGCGGTTGTATAATTTTTTGTTGCGGAGTTATCGTTATAAACGATGCCGTTATGGGTATGGCCGTAATACCAGAAATCAGGATACCGTTTGTTTAAAGCAGTGTAAACAGCCAACAATAAATTATTGGGGTCCGATGCATTGTTCACGGCCGTGCCGTCTGTAGTAAGGGCAGTATGATGCGTGAACATGATCACTTTTTTGGTGGCGGGTATATTCAGATTTTGCACGAAAGATTGCTGCACTGCATCCAGCCCGCCTTGCATTACAAAAAAGCTGGTGTCGTAATAAGCTGAATCCAGCGCTATCAATACCCAGTCAGCATAATTGATAACAAAGTAGCTGGTATTTTTCTGCGTTAAAAAAGGTGCGTTGGTCAATGCCGTTCCAAAATAGCCGGTGGCGCCATCGTACATTTCATGATTGGAGTTGAGCGTAAAGCTATACTGACTGCCGGCAGGGAATGAAGCAAACAGGCGATCGGTTTCTTCTCCGGCAAGGCCGGCGTAATAAACATCTCCGAGATGAAGCGTAATATCAGGGGTAAGTGATTTAATGGCATTGCCCACCAGCACCGAGGGCGACGAATTGCTGCCATCTGCCCAAGGGCCCGTTCCCCAGTCGCCCATAACGGCGATGGTTAAGGTAGATTGATTGCCGATGTTGATAGTTGCCGGGCTATCGCCAAACGGGGCTTTCTTTCCAAACAGGTAATTGTACCAGATGTACAGAGCAGGCGCGAGTGTCCAGCCAGTATCTAGTTGCCCAAAGGGAATGGTGCTGAACAAAGTGCCGTCTCCAGCTATTACACCCGCGCCCTGGTCTAAGGATGTCATCCAGGTATTCCATGTTGGCTGACTGATAGAAGACTGAGGCATTCCGAGATCACGAAGCGTTTTTGTGAAGCTTACTGACAAGTCGTTATTCAGCATGTAAAGCGTTGGCCCAAATTCAATGCTGCCAGGCGTATTATCAGAGGGCTGTCCTCCACCCATCAGTACTATCAGCTTCTGCTCACTAAGCTGGAGATAACTCCAGAGTGGATCGAGCAGGTGAATATCTGCAGTGAGGGCGGCTTGTTGAAATTTAAGTTCCAGGTCAGCATAAACTGCATCGTAATTAACGGAAGGCGAATTGATCATAAGGGGAATGTTGTGGGGTTAGTGAATGGTGATTGTTACTTCTTCAATAGTCAGTTCTTCTGTTTTGCGGCCATGGTTTTTAAAGATTGAAATGTCGAACTTATTTTTTGCAAGCGCTTTGGTTGCAAGGAACTCGTCTGTCATATCAAAACGGAATGTTGCTGTAAAGCCTTTGGCGGCTTCTGTGTGTGCATGTGAGGCGCGCTTATGAATATGGTCCCTGCCAAAGAAATTCATGGCGCCTGCAAAATAATTTCCTTCAGGATCGGGGGTTGTGCCTGCAGGAAGATTAACATACACATCGTACATGCCTGTTACCCTTGAAGGGAATGATACCTTAATGGTGAGCACTGCAATTTTAGATTCCCTTCCCTTGTTCTCATTCGTTTTAAAAAGCTCTACTGCCCCGGCGGGTTTTCCTGTTACTGAAAACTTAAGGGCTGTGCCTACTTTTTTAGCTACATTCTGTTTTACGAGGGTGTCCTGCGGCGTTAAAATAAAAGAAAGGCCTTTTTCAGTAAGGGGAGCTTCTTTGGGTTTTACTTGCGTGTCATCATAATCATAGTCCATAGTGTAAATGATCTTCATCACGTCTTCGGCGGTGTACACAACCCGCTTTCCATTTTCATCAAAGAATACATACACCCAGGGGCTGGCCTTCATTTGCTCCAGTGTTATTTCTTTTCCGCGGGCAGAGTTGGTCCACTGCTGCCATATCCTGTCAATTTCTGCGTGGTGAACGAAGAAGATGGGATCGAAGCCTGCGCTTTGCACCTGCGTCATTAATCCTCCATCTTCAGTAGTGTCCTGGAATATGGGATTGAAAATGGTATGCCCTATGTTTCCGCCGCCGATATAATTATGCATCATTCCGTGCGGAGCAAAATCAAGATATTGATCGAACAAGAAATAGTCGCGGTTCTGAAACAGCTTGGTGAGCGACAGGTATTTTGTATAGGTGCCGCTTACAGGCTGGCCATTGTTAAGGCTGTCGAACCTGGACGAGGCGTACAGGCTGCTTGTATTGCTGCGGAAAAGGGCAGGCATGGTACGGTTCTGTTGTACGTTCACCGTATCGCAATAGCCCCAGTAAGGCAATGCAAATTCAGGATTGCCGGAAAGCTTGCGTACGATCTTTTCAAGATGGTAAGTGTAGAGGCGGTGCCATACGGCAAAATTCCAGAACTCTGTGCTGTCGCCGGTATGCGTGCAATTGTCCCATGCGGGCAATGTATCCTTAGTGGATTGATAGCTTGGGCAAAGTTCATTTTTGCCTGTTATTTCATCCGGCACCTGGTGAATGGCGCCCTGGTAATACCAGCTTAGTGGATTGGAGCAATCCATCTTGCGCATGCTGTCGTACGCCTTTGCCATGTCTGTGAGCAATTTTTCGGCAGCAGGATCATATACGTTCCTGCGCACATATCGTTTCCTGGCTTGTTCTTCAGTACTGGTTTTATTATCTGAAGTGTCAGTGTTATTGCCGGCGTTATTGCAAGACATTGCGAGTACGATGGCAACAAACGCAAACAATAATGTGTTGGGCAAAGTTGGTTTGGAAAAGGTCATGGTTTAAGATATTATGGTTTAATGATTGGCGTGTTTAACTGTTCAATAGTTTCTGTACTGATTGATTCATGGCTGCTGTAAAATCTGCTTCAAAGGCAGTTAGCTCTTTCACAATTTCAGGCGGAGCCTGCGAAGGATCGCCAGATTGTAAAGAAGGATCAGGCGCGTATTGTATAAAGAGTTGTGTTTTTTGCGCTGTCTCTTTTCCTTTGATGATCTCCACCAGTTTCAGTGCAAGATCAACGGATGAAGAGATGCCGCCGCCTGAGAACCTTTTTAATTTTGAATCGAATGTGTAGCGGGGAAAGCCATCTGCTGTTTTAAACTGACATTTGTTTTGCAGCAGTGATAAGTTGGGTATTTGCGACCAATAGGTTGTTACTCCGTTGTCCTCATCACCTTCAAATCCATTGAGTAGCCCGGCAGCTGCGAGAATGAATGCGCCGGTGCAAACGGAACCTGTCCACAAAGCGGTTTTTGAATTCTCTCTCAGGAAGTTCAGGTAATCATTATTGAACATCTGGGTGCTAACGCCGGTTGAATCACCGCCGGGCACAAAGATGATATCCAAAGGCGGATGATATTGAAGATCATAATTGCGAACAACGCTTACATTTTCTGTAGTGATGGTTGTGGGCTCGGCTGCCAGCCAGACTGCTTTAAATCCTAAAGGGGCGCTGAATACCTGGGTGGCGCCGGCAAAGTCCATGAGTGTGCAGTTGTTGTACAGCGGAATGCCAACGATAAGGTCTTTATCTGCCTGCATGATAGGTTTAATGATTTGGGTGAAGTGGGTTAGGGTGGGAGTTACATTAAATGTAATGAATTGGTTGCAAGATGGGTGCGTGTTTATACGGTATTTTGGGATTGCGGGTGAGGGAGGGGGTTAGTGGGGGAGAGGGAGTGGCGAGTGG
>JBAVMD010000419.1:0-2303 GCA_049689695.1 Chitinophagaceae bacterium
ATCGTGGAGTTCTTGCTGCGGGGATTCGGGATGACACGTGAGTCGCAAAGTCATCCGTGTAATCCTTAAATCCTTCTTCCAATCCGTGATTAAATTCTATGATCTATTGGTCAGTTATCGAGAGAAATATCGTATCGTCTTGTGAAGAAATGATTGATGTAGCTATTTTTTTGCATATTGCGTCCTTAATCAAGGAAGATCAGCACCTATCATGAGACAAACCATATCATTTATCCTGAACCACCCGCTCACAAAGCATCAAAAAGCAAGAACATTGGCCAGGTTCTTCAAATGGCAGCTTCGTGCGCTTTTTACAAAGAAGCCTTATAAACACCGGTTCACAGATAAAACGGTATTGATAGTAGAAAAAGGAATGACCGGGGCCACCGGTAACCTTTACTGCGGCCTGCATGATTATATGGAAATGTTCTTTTTGCTGCATTTTCTAAGGCCCGGCGATTTGTTTGGTGATATTGGCGCTAACGTGGGCAGTTACAGCATTCTTGGGGCCGGACATGCAAAGGCCGATGTTGTTGCTGTAGAGCCCTCCCCTTCCACCTTTGCCAAGCTCACGAGGAATATTGAAGCCAATGGGTTAACCAACTGCAAGGCTTTTAATGTAGCCCTGGGCGATAAGAAAGGTGAGATCAGCTTTACCAACTCCAGAACAGATACACTCAACAGGGCTGCCACCAAAGAAGACACAGACCTGATAACAGTTCCGATGGATACCTTGGATAATATTTTACAAGGCCGCCCGGCTACTATACTGAAGGTGGATGTAGAAGGTTATGAAGAACATGTTTTAATGGGCGCAAAATCTACTTTGGCCAACCCCGCTCTCAAAGCCATCATGATCGAGATAGGCGGAGCTTCCGAGCATTATGGATTTAACGATGGCACCATCATCAGCACATTAAGAGAGAACGGTTTTGAATCTGTGCTGTATGATCCGGCGGAAAGAAGGCTTTATCGCGACCGGCCGGAAGATCACAAGCGGATGTTTGTACGCGACTTCGATTACGTGCAGGAGAAATTAAAAAGCGCGCCGAAAGTGAACATCCTTAATAATAAAATATAGACCAGGGCGCAGCAGAATGCATTCCCCAAGGAATGAAAAATCTACCATAAGAAAATGAAGAAATTTTATATAAGAGCCTTGAACAAGGCGGGTTTATTGAAAAACGTAAGCGTGAGTTCAAAAAAAGAGATGAATGGGCAAACGTTCAATATCCCTGTGATCAACAAAGTAGGTTTTCTGAACCTGTTCCCGCATGAAGCCTGGATGCCCGAGGTATTAAAATATTTATTCAAAATAAAGAAGGGGGCTTTTATTGATGTTGGCGCTAATACCGGGCAAACATTACTGGCCGTAAAATCCATCGACAAGAACATACCCTACATTGGCTTTGAGCCCAATCCGGCTTGTGTGCTCTACCTCCGCGAACTTATCAGGCAGAATGATCTGAAGGATGTTACCTTATACCCTTGCGGCATAGCCGAGCGATCATCCATGCTTACGCTTAATTTTTTCAGCGAAGACTCTACTGATCCCATGGCTTCTATTGTTGAAAATTTCCGTCCTGACCAAAAGACCTTCAGGCAGGAATTTGTACCCTGTTTCCGTTTCGACCAGATAGAAGGATTGAGCGATAAAGATGTTGCCGTAATAAAGATAGATGTTGAAGGCGGAGAATCAGAAGTACTGAAAGGAATGCGCACCTTAATAGAAAAAAAACGGCCGCTTATTCTGATCGAAATTCTCCCCGTTTACAAAGCAGAAAATACGGAAAGACTCCAACGTCAAGCAGAGATCGAAACGATGATGGCGGAATTAAATTATTCCATTGCCCGGATATGGAAGCACTCGCCACTGGATTTTCATTTCATGAGAAAAGGCATAGGCATTCACGAGGATATTAATTTTTGTGATTATGTGCTGCTGCCACAGGAAATGGAAGAAAGCTTTTATTGCGATTCGCAGAAGAGCTTTGCGAAGAAGAAGGAAGAGATGGACGGTACAGAATAAGCGATAGAACTCATGATCATGAAATTATTTGCGTTTACGCTGGCTTTTTTGGCCACGTTTGCTTCTTTTGGACAGGCAGGGAAATTTGACCTTGTTATAACGAACGCAAAAGTATTTGACAGCAGAACAGGTAAGCTTTCATCAAACCAGACGATTCTAATTAAAGACGGCATCATTACTAAAGTAACAAGCGATCGAAAGAAATATGCTGCTACCAAAACTATTGACGCCGCGGGAAAACTGGTAACTCCGGGTTTTATCGACACTCATATTC
>JBAVMD010000420.1:0-9480 GCA_049689695.1 Chitinophagaceae bacterium
TTGATAGAAAAAATGATCAGTGGCAGAGAATTGGTGAGTGTTTTATACTGCGATTCGCTCTTGTGCACCTTTTCAGACAATTCCTGCAGTTGTTCATTTTTTCTTTTGAGCTCCTCGTATGGAGAAATTGGGGCCTCATTACGGAAGAGGGAGCGCCATTCGTCCAGCTTGTGAATATCTATTTTAAAAGAAGGGGAGATGTAATAGAAGAGTTCTATGGATGTTTCCGAATTTTCAACGCTGACGTTGTATTTATTCACTAATCGCTTTGCATATTCAAGGCCTTCCCTGTTCTTTTGAGTGTTCAGGTCCTTGTTTTTCAAGCATGCCACTATGTAGTTATCGCGCTGGCCATTTTCAACATTCAAAATGAGGCTTCCACTTTTGCCGCTTTCGATTATATTTCTTGCTACTTCGGAAACCGCGGTTGCAAAGGTAGTTTGGGCAGAAAGCGAAAGGCTGGCCAATTCTGCAAGCTTCATGGACCGCTTGTGCGCAAGTATCAGGTCCATCTCATTTTCCAGGGTAACTCTCGCCAGTTCCTGCATGGTTATAAATTTATTTTACAGGCTACAACAGACATATCATCTGTATTTCGCGCAAAATCTTTCAGTATGGATGCACATAAAATACCCAAATCGTACCGGAAGATCACTGGTTGTTTTATAGTATCCCAGCGTGATTTTATTCCATCGCTGCACATCACCAGGTGCTGGCCTTTCTCATACGCCAGTTCCTGTGCATTCAGTGTTTTGGGCACGTTCAGGCCAATAATACCGTTATAGGACATGTAGTTTTTTACACTATCCGCCGAGATGGCTTTGGTTGAAATGTTGCCTACTCCGCATATTTTCCATACTCTATCTTTAAAATCAAAAACTACCGCTGTACCTACCAGGCCTCTTGTTTTTTTAACTGCATTGTTTATATAACGAATAATTTCTGCAGGTTCATTTTCACCGCATTCAAGAAATGCTTTTCCAGCCTGCATAACTGCTTCCTCGGCGGGCTTTCCATGTCCAAGCCCATCGCCAACGAACAATTTAAGGTATTCACTCGTTACAGTGTAATACAACCCGTCCCCGCAATGCTTCTCACCTGGTTTTGGCACTATCAGAGACCTTACTTCGGCTCTTGGCGGCTTTTTAAATGGAGGGATTTCTTCTTTAAATACTCTTATCAGAATAATGGTTCCCCAATCTTTTAGCGAGTAAACCTGGAATACATCAGATAGTCTTTTCATTGCGCCTAACCCATGTCCCAACGTGTTCTTGGTAGAAACACCGTCTGCAACCATCCGGCTCACATCCGTCATTCCCTGTCCGTTATCTATGCTGATGATCTCGATGCCATCGTGATCTTTGTCTTCAATCAATTTTACAAAGAGCTGGCCGCCCCCGGCATGTTTTACAAGATTGGAAACTAATTCTGCAACAACGATATCTATTTCGCCAACTTTGCTATCTTCAAAACCTGCTGAAACAGCCAGGGCATGAATTTCTTTTTTTAAAATAGCAAAATAGCTTCTGTCTTCTGCCCGGAATACAACATGCGTTTTATTATCCATTCTTCCACTTAATTATAGAAACTGTTGTGCCTTCTCCGACCACGCTTTTTATGTCAAACTCGTTTACAAGTCTTTTTGTTCCGGGTAAACCAACGCCTAAGCTTTTTCCTGAGGAGTAGCCATCTTTCATGGCGAGCGCGATGTCTTTTATCCCGGGGCCTTTATCAAGGAAGGTGAGCCTGATGCCATTATCTCTGCCCTGGCTGATAACTTCAATAATGGTATTTCCGCCGCCCGCATATTTGAGCATATTCCTTACCAGCTCGCTTGCGGCGGTAATAAGTTTCGTCTGGTTCACCAGGCTCATTCCGATCTTCACAGCATATTCCTTTACGCGGTTACGAAAAGGAACAACATCCTGTTCTTTTTCAATTTTCATGGTGTCCTTACTCAGCACTATCTTCATCTTCGTCGATTAATTCATCGTCTCCTATTTTATCCTGTAATAATTCCATGCCCTTTTCAACATTCAGGGCGGTGTGAACGCCCTTTAGTTCAAGTCCAAGCTCAATGAGCGTAATAGCCACGGCAGGTTGCATACCTACAACAACGGTCTCGGCATCCATGATCTTTGACATGCTGCCAATATTGCCCAATATGCGTCCCATAAAGGAATCTACTATGGATAGTGCGGAAATGTCTATCAGCACACCACGGGCGCCGGTCTTGTTCACCATCTGAACAAGATCTGTTTCGAGATTGGTAGCCAAGCGGTCATAGAGGTCAATCTGAATGGTGACCAATAAGAACCTCCCCATGCGAAGGATAGGAATACGATCCATAATCTATACTGCTGCTTTTTGTATTTTTTTTACTTCCAGCTTTAACAAAGCAAACGCGTGCTTCAAGGCGCTTGATAAAGTGGCTTTGGTAACAATGCTCGAAAGGTCGATGCCCAAATGAACCACCGTTTGCGCAATTTCAGGGCGAATACCACTGATAATGCATTCTGCTCCCATAAGCCTGGTGGCGGCAACGGTTTTGATAAGGTGTTGTGCAACGAGTGAATCAACAGCAGGTACGCCTGAAATATCAAGTATTGCTATAGTGCTGCTGCTTTCTACAATTTCCTGCAGAAGATTCTCCATTACCACCTGGGTTCTCGCGCTGTCAAGCGTGCCGATAATAGGCAGGGCGAGTATGCCCTCCCACACGCGGATCACGGGTGTGGAGATCTCGGTGATCTCGTCTGTCTGGCGAAGTATAACCTCTTCTCTTCCTTTAATGAAAGTTTCAAAGGTTATGATACCCAGGTTGTCCATTAATTTATTAATCTTCAGGACTGCTTCCAGCAAGCTGGCAGGATCATCCTTAAGATCAGCCTGCAAAGTTTGTATCAGCGCATCTTTAAGGCTGAAAACATATAAGCCGGTTTCTTTTGGTGAAAATCCCTGTTTGGCGCGGGAAATAGAGATGCCCGAGAGCACTTCGTATACCGTTTCAAACTCAGCCGATTCCGAATCGGTTATATTTTTATCGCTAACTACTTTCAATAAAGCATCCAGCAATTCGTCTGATTGAGACCTGAGATCTTCATTGCTCATAAGGTCTTCGCGAAGAGTTGCGTCTGTCAATTGAGCAGTTATCCATGTTTCTAAAATTTGCTTCTTTTTTTTCTGAAGTAATTTAGAAATGTCCGTTTTCATTAATATGATGTTTAAAATTAAATATAGACTTAAATCACTGGCAAAATGCCGGCAACTTAAAAACAGTAAAAATTCCTGATTGGTAGGAGTATTGGCTGCAGGCGCTGAGTAAAAGGGTTCTTTGAAAATGCGGGATTTTCAAAAATCTGTGCTCTTATATAGTCTGCGAAACTTAAGTAGTCCAACGGACGAAAGTAGCGATTTATTTGGGGTTTGGTAGAAATTGCGCTGCATCGCGGCCGGGGCGGCAGTTTTTCGAAAGAGAAAAGTGGTATTGCTTATGAGGTCTTACATAGTAGCCAGCAGATTTTTCAGGTTGTTCAAGGTCGCCGCAAACCCTTCTTTGAAGCCCATTGCAATCATCCTTTCCAACCGCTCAAGCGATTCATTGTAAATAGTAATACTCACTTTTGTTGTGCCGTTTTGATCAATGAAATTCAAATCCCAATCAGAACCGGGCAATTGAGGATTTTCATCTTTGTCAGCAAAAGCATTAAACATTTTAAAATTGGTTTTTGGACTAATGGAAGTATATTTTTGAATCGACCACATTTCTTGTCCATCGGGTCCTACCATAGCATAAAATCTTCGTCCACCGACTTCGAAATCCATAAATTTTGTTTTAGACATCCAGGGCTTAGGTGCATACCATTGGTCAAGAATTTCCGGTTTGGTAAAAGCATCCCATACCAACGAAATGTCTGCATCAAATTCCATGTCTATAAATACCGTTTTTATTGTTTTGTCAACGGTGAATTCAAATAGCGAATCGTTATTCATTTTTAATTGTTTTATTATTCTAAGGGAATACAGGTAAAGCCTGAATCCAGTAACAGATTAAGTATTGGTTGTACTTGAATTTCTTTTGCTTCAATGCGAAGTATTTTATCACAGTCTTCCAAATCAAAATTGATTTTACCAACTGGCAGCACGCTTTTAATAAGATTTATAACCATGTCTGCATTCTTTTTTGTTTTGACATTAGTCTTGAAAACTTCTATTTGCATAGTATGGGTTGGTAAAAATTGCATAAGCAACACACAAAAGAAACCCTCTGCTATTTTTTCCGTTTTTTCATAGTTGATAAGACGTTATTAAGTTGATTGAACCGGGTTTCCCACATACTTCTGAATTGGTTTAACCATTTGTCAATCTCTTTCATTTTTTCAATTTCAAGTGAGTAGTAAATCTCTCTGCCTTGTTGTTCTTGTTTTACCAGTTCGCATTCTGTAAGTATGCGAAGGTGTTTGGAAACAGACTGCCGGGTTGTGTTGAAGTTGTCAGCAATGGCGTTCGGTGTCATTGCCTGTAATGCAATTAATGCAATAATGGCCCGCCTTGTAGGGTCGGCTATTGCCTGAAAAACGTCTCGCCTCATATTGATCAATTTTTTGTGTGCGAAGCCAATCGGTTGCAAATATATGTGCAACTGATCGGTTTCGCAAATTATTTTTCGGATTAAAAAAGTTAGTTGACATGGTCGGCGGGAAATAAACCTTTGACCAAAAGCTGCTATTTTCATGCACAAATTTTCTATTCAATATTTTTATTTTGTATGAAAAAATACTTCGGTGGTGTGCTCTTTTTATCACTGCTTTCGATGACCATAAATGCGCAGGACACCATTCCCCATGTAAAGGGCAAAGTGGCGATTTCGGTTAAAAAGGGAACCATTGAGTGCGACCTCATATTGTCAAATATGCCGCGGCTTAGTGATTACTACCTCCGGCTGAATTCAGGTATGAACATCCGGTATATAAAGAATGCGGAGGGGTTGATGTCGCCGCTGCAATACGAAAGATCGCTGCAGGATACGTTGTCCTCCGGCGAATCATTGGCCTACTACATTCCTGCCTATAACAAATCCGGGAAATACCTGCCACATGCTATCCAATTCAATTATGTTGGGATGTATCCCGTGATCACTGACACCACAAGTGTGGTAGACTGGAGAGGTAACATTGCGTTCAATGGCACAACGTTGCGCGCCGATGGCATTCAAAGTGCATGGTGCCCGATACTCTACGATGTTAAAACAGACACGAGGTTCGAAAAAGTCACCTACGACCTGGATGTGACATGTAATGATTGCGAGGTGATCTATGTGAATGGCAGCCAACCCATCTCTGGCACGCATGCCAAGGTTAAAAGCACCACTGCGCAGGACCTTACGATGTTTGCCGGTGATTTTAGATCTGTATCCATCAACGGCAATTATTTTCTGAATCCCGATGCTAATGATCAGCAACTCGCCGAACTGGAAAAGACCCTCCATTCCTACAAGGGCTATCTAGAGAAAAAATTAAGTATTCCTTACAAAGGCAAGGCAGTATACATTCAAACCACACCAGTATCCAAAAATAACTCCTGGCTGTTTGCATCCTACCCCACCATTGTCAAAGTGGGTTGGGATGAAGGCATGAAATCGTTTGCAAGCAAAAGTGAAGGGGCTGGCTTCATGCAATATATGGCACACGAACTGGCACATTATTATTTTGGCAACTTCCGCACTTTCAACTCGGAGTTGGGTGATATGATATCAGAAGGCTTTGCCGAATATTTAGCCTTGCGTATTACACGTACATGGATCAGTGACAGCCTTTACAGTGAGAGATTGCAATCGAAGGCTCATGCAATGCGCAATTTCAAACCTATACCGATCACTGAAGTGCGCTCGAAGAATGACTATATGAACCGGGAATTGTATGTATACTATTATGCACCGCTAATATTTTCGGCTATTGAGAAAGAGATCGGGGAAGATAAGATGTGGGAATGGATAAAGGCATTGCTGCAATCGCCTGCGGTATTCACCAATTACCTATTTTTTGAACAGACATTGACTAAAGTGGTGAACGACAAAACGAGGTTTGGTTTATTGCGTGAAAAATACTTTAGTTCCGAACATGCTCTTCAGAATGCTGTTTTGACACTCAACATCCCAGCCAATAGAGCATCTCCAGTTGCAGGTGAAAAGCCAATGGTCAAAACGTATTACTATTTCTTCTTTTCGCGGCCATTGATGGATGCGGGTTCGTCACAAAACCGCGTGATCAAACACACCGGTATTTTGGAAATAACCTGTACGCCAGATGAATTGTCAAAAATGGCGCGGCCAATCTTTGAGCGGATCGCAGACGAATGTGAAAATGATGCGGGTTGCTCTAGTGATTTCAACACATACGAGTCAATGGAAAAGGCGCAGGCTGCTTTGCAGCGTTGGCTGGGACGATATAATAAGAGTGGTGCTTTGCTTGTAAAAATATTAAAACCGTAAAATATCACGAAGTCTCAAATACAAAGCAACTGAGTGAAGCGTACGAGGAATGATTTTGGAATGTAGCCCCGGGAGGGCAATAATTTATTGCCGCCTTTCATAAAGAAAGAACCGTACCGATAAATAAATTGCTGATCATATTTTTTTAATATCGTATCGGTCGTTTGGCTGAGTACTTGCGAACTTATAAAAATGAAAATAAAGATCAGTTTAATTTTCATTGAATCTGTTTCGAGTTAATTAAGGAATCCAATATGCGGGCGGCAAATTGATTTGACGGCTCCAAATCTGAATAGGCAAAAATCCAATTGCGGAATTTCTTTGGATTAGGCGCGTTAGATCGCCTAACGTTAATATAAGTTATGTCTGAATCCATCTTCGAAAAAGATAGTTGTATTTGTTGTGCAAAAGGATCCGCTGATTGAAATTTATTGGTATAATAATTTTTATCATATTGAAGTTTAGCTTGCATCTCTCGCATCCCTTCTATACTATTCGTTGGCATCAACTCCGCTAGCTTTTCCCTATATAATTGAACATAAGCCGAACTATCAATACACTTATATTTCCTCCGCTTGAGGAGTGCGATTAGAGAGTCTGCGATATCAGGTCGTGTGAAATTATCAGTGTACGATACGTATATGGGCACGGAATAAACTATGAACAGCGAATCAATATCGGCTTTTTGTTCTTTTTTGATCGTTCTTGGTTCTGTAACGGATTGTGTAGTTTGGGGTGGCCTGCATGCTAATAAGAAAAGACAAATAATTATGTGTGTCCAAAATTTCATGACAGTAATATTTTAAAAAAGTATCCGGTTTGATCAGAAACCGGATACTTTACACACATTAGGGTAATTCTGAAAGGCAACTTCAACTTTGATAAGCTCTATAAACCTGCTGTCTCCCGCAAGTTTATCAGAAATATCACCAGGAAAAATAACCCCCAGCCGCGGTAAGGGAGTAGCACCCTGTTGATGAAGAAATAATGCAGATTGATTCGCTTTTGTAGTGAGGCAGAGGATAGTTATAAACAGCAGGCCCCCCCAATATTGTTAAGTGTTTCTTCATAACGAAAGGTTTTGGTTAATGGAAAAAATATGCCTGTATTAAGATAGACTAAATTTCAGAATTGCAAATATCCTGAAGGTGGTATTTGTTTCACGCCTGAGGGCTTGTACGTTCTACCAATATTATAGCGAAGCTTGATATTTTACCGAATATACGCTCAAATGAAAAAGCCTTATAAACTCATTGTTTACAAGGCCATTTTCACATTGTTCTGTAGCCCCGTCCAGAATCGAACTGGAATATCAAGTTCCGGAGACTTGCGTACTATCCATTGTACTACGGGGCCCGCCTACGCTAAAGCTTCGGCGGGCAAAGCCCTCCTTTAAAGCTTCAGTAAGTAAGAACGCTCCTGCGCTAAAGCTCCGGCGAGTAAAATCGCCTCGCTAAGCGAAGGGGACAAACTTACGGCAAAAATTTCACTAAACTTATAAGCTCAGGTTCAATCCTGCCCATACATTTCTGCCGCGGTTGGTAAATCCGTTGATGTCGTTAAACTTCTTCCCGAAGATGTTATTGATTTGAAGATTCACCGCTATATTCTTAGTGATGGAATAATACCCTGACATGTTTACCAGCGTGTAGCCGCTGACCTTGTTGCGGCCCAGCGCGCCGAAAGGCCCCAGGTTGGCATCGTAAAATACATCGTAGCGCCCGCCGGTTGTACGGATGTCGAGCAAAAAGCGCAACGACTTTGCCGGACGGTAAGTGGCATTCACGTTAAATAGGGTAGAAGGGCGGCGCACCAGTCCTTTTACTTCCGTATCGGCATTCAGGAAAGCTCCGTTGGCATACAATTGAACCTTGTGGCCCTTGGTCTTGGTGGTATCGATAGCAGACGGATCGTATTCGAGCTTGCCGATATTAATGCTCGCATTGGCGCTCAATTCAAATTGCTGCGAAAAAATAATCTGGCTGCCGATCTCGAAACCCGCGGTGACCATTTTACCTGTATTCAGGTATACATCGCCTCTGTAGTCGAGGTAATCCAGCGTATTTACCGGCTTGTTCTTTTCCCACAAATAAGCATAATCGATATAGTTCTTTACCTCGTTGTGATAAATGGAAAGATTGAGCGTAAGTACTTCCTCAATAATTGTTTTAAATCCTGCTTCTGCAGTGAAAGATTCTTCTGCTTTCAGTCCGCTGTTGCCTCTGGAAATGCCTGACATAAAATCGCTTTCCGGCGCAAACTGCTGGTAAAGCGAAGGCGCATTGAAGCCTTTAGAGAAATTAGCATACACCAATGTAGCAGCACTGGTTTTTATAGATGGATTGATCTCGAACGATACAAAATTTCCGAACTGGCTGTGATTGCTGTAACGCAGGCCTGCGCCCAGGTTCAACGCACGCGAATTCGTAAAAGGTATATTCCAGTCTGCCCTTGCAAAAGCAAACGCCGTTGTCGCTTTTATTCCCAGCGTATCGTATTTGGTTTCCGAGGTGTAATTAAAAGTGCGAATGAAGAGCGATGAATTTACATTCATCTTTTCTGTAGTAAGCCCTGCGCCTGCAACTACTGTTGCATTTTTAAAACCGAAATTGGCCTGCACTTCATTTGAGAAATATTTGCCGGTGTATTCGCTTTTTAAAACACTTGCATCATAGGTTTTGGGATTATCAGCAATCAATGATGAATCATCATTTGCTTTTCTTGCTGTGCTGGTATACCCGCCAAAAAATTTCAAGGTTGTATTTTTGTTCAGTTTTCTGCCTGCGCCGTATGAGTACAGATCACGATCGTACCTGATCATGCTGTTTTCATCATCACGGTAAGCGCCATCATCAATGTCAGCTTCCTGTTGTACACGGCGATAAGCTGCAAACGCATCCCATCCATTTTTTTCAAAGCCCAGCTTTGCAGATACATCGTGCTTTTTAAAGCCATCGCGCTCATTGCCTTTGTAGCCGCTGGTATTGGTT
>JBAVMD010000421.1:0-4895 GCA_049689695.1 Chitinophagaceae bacterium
GTTGAAAGAACTTCCTGCATACAAATGCCAATTGTTCTGCAGCCTGCCGGAATAAGTAGCATTGGTAAAAACATTTTTATTACCGATGTGAAACTGCTCTTCATACAAAGGATGATCAAGACTTGGCCGGTTGAAGCCCACCTGGTTCTGGTTTGCGTAAGCATAAAACTTCAGCATACCGCTCTTCAGCTTCCTGCGCAAATTGAATTCAGTGTTGATGGCTTCAGGAGCTTTGGTGTAATGGTATTTCTGCGGCACTATGCTGAAATAGGGAGCGAGGTTGGAATAATGCACGTTCAATCCCGTGCTGCCGGACCGGTCTTTATGCAACTGTTGTCCCATGAAGCTCATTTGCGGCGAGGATATGATCATGTTCACTTCCGAGCGCGCAGGCAGATCGATGCTTTCCAGTATTAAAGCGCCGGACAATCCCTGGCCGTATTGAGCCGAATAACCGCCGCTGCTGAAAACCGTTCCTTTAAAAAGCAGGGGTGAGAACCGGCTGCGCTGCGCAATGCCCGGCACGCTGCTGAAGAATGGGTTCTGCACCATCATGCCATCTATGAATACTCTGGTTTCCGCACCGGTGCCGCCTCTTACGAAAAGACCTTCCTGCTCGCCTACCTGCTGAGTGCCGGGCAGTGTTTTTAAGGCGGCAACTACATCGGCCTGCTGTCCGGCTGTAGTTACTACATCGATTGACTTTAGTACAGTGGCCCTTTTTTTATCGCTCGCCTCAAAACTGCCGGCCGTGATCACTACCGCCTTCATATCGGTAATGGCTTCTTTCATTTGCACATTAAGGGTAGTGATACGGGTGCTAACTATCACTTCCTTTTCCACCGGCTTATAGCCCATCATGGTCATAACTACCTGTACGCGACCAGTATCCGAAACCTGAAAGGAGAACGAGCCATCCTTACCCGATGTGGCACCATAATAAGAGTTGATCACGGATATGCTTACTCCCTCCAGCAATGTATTGCCCTGGCCGCTTACAACGCCCTGGATGGTATACTGGGCATTAGAAGCTAAAAAAGAAGCTGCGAAGAACACGAGAAGAAAAAACCTTTTGCACATGGGATTTTGTTTGAGCCACAAAAATGCCCTTATGCGGAGGCGCTTTCCAAATCAAGGGGATGGTGCGCAGGGGATGGGTATGAAATGCAATGTTCAGGGGTAAAATGAGCCTATAGGGACGAAATGCAAAGGGGAATTATTAAAACAAAGCCGCTTGTTTCACCTCTTCACCATCATTTCCAAGGGGTGGGAGGTTAGGCCAGTCGTACCGGTCTGTCTTTATTCCCTCGTCCGGCCTGGGCTTGGTAGTGCGAATGGTGAACACGGGATAATGGTCCAATTCCTCTGAAGGTATTTGGTACGTAAGTATTTCAGCGATACCCTGATCGCCCAACGACGGATCAAGCCAGCGCATTTCCATTTCTTTGGGCAGAAAAAGCGGCATGCGAAAAGCATTTTCGCCGCAATTGTGAATCTGCTCCATTACGCTGTTGGCCGAGCGGGTTATTAAAGTAAAGGTCCCTTTCATTTCACCGGTCTCTACATCAGGGATGGGAGCATAGTGATAAAGGCCGGGTATGCAGAACAGCTGGCGGCCTTTCAGTTGAATGTGATATGGCACCTTGTTCTTCCAGCCTTTGATCTCGCGGTGCTCAAATATACCGGTGACGGGGATGAGGCAGCGCTGCCCGCGTATACGGTGCCAGTAAGATTTCTTATCTCCTAATATTTTTTCACTTCTCGCATTGCACATCCCACTCCGCTGTATTTTCACCTTTTCAGGCGTGTTCATGAAATCGCCGATAAGTCCCCATTCGAACATTCTGAGCTTGTACTTCCCATCTTCAAATATTATTACAGGATATTTTCTGAAAGCCTGAGCAAGCACATGAACATGACTGTCCGGGTCAATGCTGAAGTCTGGGGGAAATTCAATACCGGGAATGTATTGATTAAAAAGATCGTAGGTGGTGCTGAAAGAAATGTCGTAACACATCAGGCAATGGATTCGATATCCGCCAATTTAAGACGAACTTCTTTATTATTATGCGTTATGCGGGCAAAGGTTTCTCCGAAATGTGAATAAAGCTGGAAGTCGACAGTTTCGCCGGTAGATGGGCGCCATTGCAGGCTGTTCTCGATATACCTGCGGATCTTGTATTTAATAGGATTAGTGATGTGCCGCTGCCAGTTCTTCTCAAATACGTTTGCATATATCCTGAAGCCGGGCGGATTTTGAGCGGCGATCTCCAGTTTAGAGCGATGTTCCTTATCGTCCCAATTATAAAGGAAACGGTAGGCATCCTCTTCAATCCCATTGAAATGCGCAAGCGCATAGCCGATGTCTGTATAATGGCAGATAAGGAAGTATTCTTTTACATCGGTATTGAAGTGATCGCGTCCTCTGCGGAAGGTCTGCCTTACGAAGTAGCGCTTTCCGGATTTAATAAATGCATCCAGTAAATCGGTTGTGAGTGGAGAAAAGGGATTAAACGCCATGGAGATTTAACTATGGCATAAATATACTAAATTTATTAGCAACGGGGATAGTGGTGGAAATAAAATCACGGATTGGAAGAAGGATTTACGTATTACACGGATTTTTATCAGCATTGCTTAATCCGTGTAATCCGTAAATCCTTCTTCCAATCCGTGCTCTCTTAAAAATCCTTATCGATTCAACTTATTCGTAGACATATTCAACCTTACCCATCAACTGCTGTTGCTTATTAAAAGCCCGCTCTTTCACTTTCAATCCCCTTTCATCATAATCATAATACCAGCGCTGGTATTCTGTACTGCCTTCCGGCACCAACAGCATGCCGGCTACACGGCCGGCTGCATTGTAAGAAAATATATGGGTGGGCAGCAGCCGTCTCGCCTTCAGGTTGTAACGAACAATATCCGTGAGCTGGTTTTTATCATTATAATAATAATAAACATCGGGCTCTTTAACCCCGCGGCGAATGCCGTGCTCTTCTACCGGTACATCTTTTCCATCATACACAAAGCTTATATAAGTAGTATCTGAATTATTCCTGATGCGCAGCATTTGCTGGGGCTTGCCTGCGGCATCGTATTTCCAGGCATGTACTTCCCGGTTAGTAAACTCGCCAGACCTCGATTCATTGGCGATGGAGCTGATCCTGCCAGCGGCATCGTATTCGTAATTGGTAGTGCTGTGATAATCGTCGCTGGTATCCACGGTAGTTACCAGCTTTCCCGCACTGTTGTAAGTAGCCGTGAGCTCGGAAGTACCGCCGGCGGGCGTTTGTGTTATAGTCACCATCCGGTTATCCGATATCCGCTGCTGGCCAGTAAATCCCTCTGTCGGGGCATTATTGCCGTCAAGGCTCTGCAGCTTTACCGTCTTGATCCTGCTGCTCTTTAGCAGGCCCCACTGGGCATTGGTTTCCTGGATGGTGAGCAGGTCTTTATAATAGAACTGGCCTTGCCCGGCCATGGCCATTGCAAGCAAAAAGGTAATTCCGAGGATATGCTTCATATTATTAGGTTGATAAGCTGATCAATTGACGAGATGACCTGCTTAAAGGCTGCAAATGTAAGAACCGGGAGTTAAAACGTTTCGGTTTAGAGTTTGGTGTATGCGCAGTTTAAAGTTTAAGGTTTGTGGTTTAAGGTTCCTTTATCGGAGGTTTCTAATAAATGGCAGATAATGAGTGTGCTATTAATAAACCAATTATGCACAAAGAACCTCAAACCTCAAACTTCAAACCTCGAACTGTCTTCTAAGATTCCTTACTTTACAAAAAAATTCACATTGTCTCACTCGAAGGAACGCGCTGAAAAAGTCTGCCTCAATTGCAATATCCCCATCCATGGCCGCTTTTGCCATCAATGCGGACAGGAAAACAGGGAACCCAAAGAATCAGTATGGGGTTTGATCACCCATTTCTTTTACGACATCACCCATTTCGACGGAAGTTTTTTCAGCACCGTTAAGTACCTCATCTTCAGGCCGGGCTTCCTTTCGGCTGAATATATCAAAGGCCGCCGGGCCGGCTACCTGAATCCCATACGCATGTATGTGTTCACTTCGGCCTTTTTCTTTATCATCTTTTTTTCTGTGTTCAATCCAGATAGCATCGACCTGGGTAAGTCAGATAAATTGTACAGCGATTCCACCCGGTTCAATGCCATGAAGTATGCCCTGCAGTACGCTGATAACAAGCAGGATTCAGCCTTGATCATGGCCCAGATGGCAAGCTGGCAGGATTCAATTGCTACAAAGAAAAAGCGTAAGGCTTCCCAGAACAAACGGGAAACCATCCTCGCGGGCGATACTACAAGATATACCCCGGTACGCGTCAATATGCCAGACGATTACCGCAGCATTGCTCACTATGACTCGTCTCAGAAGTTATTACCGGCCGCAGAAAGGGACAACTGGCTTAAGCGGATGATACAAAAAAGACAGATCCTGCTGAATGAAAAATACAAAGGCGATAAAATTGCCATCATGAAAGACTGGATCGTTTCTTTCATTCATCAGTTTCCAAAACTGCTGTTCGTTTCACTGCCCATCTTTGCCTTGCTGCTGCGCCTGCTGTACATCAGGCGAAAACAGTTCTATTATGTAGACCATGGTATATTCAGCATACATCTTTACATTTTCGCTTTTTTGTTGCTGCTTGTATCTATGGGTGTTTCTTCACTTGCGGGTGCAACCGGATGGGGCTGGATCAATTGGCTGCAACTGGTGATCTGGCTGTATGCTTTGTATTATAATTATAAGGCAATGCGTAACTTCTACAGGCAGAGCAGGGGCAAGACCATCGTTAAATATCTCCTGCTCAACATCCTGGCCACAATATCTATCATATTTTTGTTCGCCGTATTTTTTGTCTTTACGG
>JBAVMD010000422.1:0-2842 GCA_049689695.1 Chitinophagaceae bacterium
GCATGTGACCACAGGGGACTACCAGAAATATTACCAGGAACAATATAACAGATAGCTATAAGCTTTGAGCTGCGAGCTGCGAGCAAAAAATCTTATCTTGTATTATCGCTCGAAGCTCGAAGCTTACAGCTAAAAGCTTAAAAAATAAGCCCAAAATTATCAGAAGAAAATGCCTTTCACCGAAACAGGTATAGCAGGATTATTGGTTTTTGAACCCCGCGTTTTCCAGGACAGCAGGGGCCATTTCTTTGAGTCTTATAACACCCAGACTTTTTTACAGCAGGGCGTTAACCTGCAGTTTGTGCAGGATAACCAATCACGCTCCAGCTATGGCGTAATACGCGGCCTGCATTTTCAGAATGCACCGCATGCCCAGGCAAAACTGGTAAGAACGCTGTTCGGCACCATCCTCGATGTAGCTGTTGACATTCGCAAAGGCTCGCCTACTTACGGCAAAAGCTTTGCGGTTGAACTTTCAGCAGAAAATAAAAAACAATTGCTGATCCCGGCGGGATTTGCACATGGCTTCTCGGTTCTAAGCGAAATAGCCGAAGTGCTTTACAAATGCGATAATTATTATAATAAAGAAAGTGAAGGCGGCATTGTTTATAATGATGCCGACCTGAATATAGACTGGAAAATTCCTGCAGATAAAGCTATCGTTTCCGAGAAGGATATTTTGAACGGATCTTTTGCATCCTTAAAAAGTAATTTCATTTTTGAAGTTTAAGACATCCTGATGCCTGGACGTACAATACTTATTACGGGCGCCAACGGACAGTTGGGAAATGAATTCAGGACACTGGAAACACAGTACCCCGAGCATAAGTTCATTTTTTTATCGCGCCAGGAACTAAGCATTAACGATGCAGAGCAGGTAAAACAGGTATTCACTCATCATCATGCAGACTGGTGTGTTAACTGCGCAGCTTATACAGCTGTTGACAAGGCGGAATCTGAAAAGGAAGAAGCTATTTCCATCAATGCAACGGCAGCAGGCACACTAGCCGGTGTTTGTGCAGAATTGGGCACACGTTTCATTCATATTTCCACCGATTACGTTTTCGACGGCTCTTCGGCCCAACCTTATAAAGAAGACGATGCTACAGGCCCTATCAACATGTACGGCCATTCTAAACTACAGGGCGAGCAGTTGGTGTTGAAGAATAATCCCGATGCGATCATCATACGCACCTCATGGGTATATTCATTTTTCGGGAACAATTTTGTGAAGACCATGATGCGGTTGATGAAAGACCGGGAAAGTATCAATGTGGTGAGCGACCAGGTAGGCTCTCCTACTTACGCGGCCGACCTTGCTGAAGCTATCATGCAGATCATAAACAAAGACACTGCCCAGGCATCAGGCATTTTTCATTACAGTAACGAAGGCCAGATAAGCTGGTATGAATTTGCGCAGGCCATTAAAGAGATCATTGGCAGCAACTGCAAGGTGAATCCCATCCCCTCTTCACAATACCCCACACCCGCCAAGCGCCCGGAGTTTTCACTGCTCGATAAATCGAAGATCAGCGCTACTTTCGGACTGCAAATACCTGAATGGAAAAAAAGCCTTGAGGTTTGCCTTGACAAACTCTCCAAAATCAGTGCATAAAACCCGCTAACTTTATTGAAACTACAGTTGTGGCCAGGATCACATCATTCTTTTATTTCATTTTCTTATTTCTTACCGGCTACACCCAAGACAGCATTTATTCTTTGCAGCTGCAGGACGTTCGTATCACCATCGATCAACCCGTAGCACAGCAGAGGAAAGGACCGTTGCTGCTTATTTTATATGCGCTGCCCAACGGTAACACTACAGAACAAACGATGGGAAAGAAAATGATGCCAGGAGATGACTGGCATTTCGATATACAGCACATCCGTGCGCAAACAAAATTCCTCCGGCAAACGCTTACCAATGATGAGATAGCGGTCGCGTACCTCGAGAATGATTACAAAAGCTGGCCGCTCTGGAAAAGAAATCACCCTGATTTTTCACAACTCATTCCGCAGATCGTGGATAGCATTCGCTCACTGTTTAAAGATCATAAGACCCTTGTGTACCTGAATGGCCACAGCGGCGGTGGAAGTTTTATTTTCGGTTATCTCGATGGCGTGCGGGCTATCCCTTCTTATATACGTCGCATCAGCTTCATCGACAGCAATTACGGTTACGACAGCATTTATACAGGCAAATTGGTGCAATGGATGAATGCAGACCGAAGAAATGTAATGACTGTTTTTGCCTACAACGATAGTGTGGCGCTACTGAATGACAAGCCTGTGGTATCCGCTACGGGTGGCACCTGGTACAAAACACACCGGATGCTGATGGACCTCAGCAGTCACAGGTACCGGTTCAGGGAAATCCGAAGCGATTCCATAGTGGCCTACAAAAGCACGAATGAACAGGCCTGGTTCTTTCTTAAATTAAACCCTGATAGAAAGATTTTTCATACACAGCAGGTAGAGCTGAATGGATTTATTCATGCTGTTTTATGCGGCACCAAAAAGGATTCGCAGGGATACAGATATTATGATAAGAGAGTGTATGAAGGATTAATAGAATAAACTAAAACAACAAGCTTATTTAACTGCCGTGATCATTGTTCCGCCACTTTTACTTTCCGTTTTCACCACTCCAAAACCCGGCGCAAACCATTCGGTCACTTCCATGTTCATGGGAATGCCGATAGGTCCCATCTTTACATGTATCTTGTTCTTGCTGCTGATCTTATAACATTCCCAGGTGCCTGCTGGCGTAGTTACAGATTCCTTAGCTTCTACTTTGCGATCGGTAACATTTAATGTCAGTGTCTGCTGCATGCCACTATTG
>JBAVMD010000423.1:0-7505 GCA_049689695.1 Chitinophagaceae bacterium
CCGATGGCTGGTACCTGCTTCCGAGAATGGCCCAGAGATGGTTGAGCTGTTCAAGGTTCATGGTCACCATTTCCAGTATCAGTTTCTCGATGCCCGGATCAAGAATAGGTGTATTGATATGATCGAATACATATTTTCCCTGGAAGAATTGAATCACACGCTGCAGGTTTTGTAATGCGGGACCGTATGCTGCTTCACTGCGAAGGGCAGTGAACAATAATGTAAGGTTGAGGTGAACAGCCGGGTTCTTTGAAAAGATATTTGTGCCGGAGTGTACATAGTTGCGGGGGTCTCTCGACATCCTGTTCTCCTCTATATTGATCACAGAAATGATCACATCAGCATCATTGATGGGATTACTGCCTCCTGCAGTTAATATTTCGCTGATGTTGCCGGCAACTGCGTTTACAATTGCGGGATTCAGTTGTTTCTGAATGCAATCAATAGCCTGAAAGATCATATTTTGACCAGTTTGAGTTACTAATCGACAGAGCGAAACCACGACGGCAAAACAATGCCGTCAGCAATAAATGCATTGCTGCAAAGAGATCAATTACGGGATGCTATCTGAACCAGAAAACTATTTACAAAACAGTACGGGAAGTAGATTAAATGAGATCACAAAAAATTCTGCGGTTAAATGTGGAACTAAAGATAAATGCTTTTACAACTACAGCTAATACCACTTTACGGTAATTTTTTAAATGCGGTTATGCTAAAGCGTGGAGCTGAATAACAAAAAATAAACGGCAGGCATCAAAGAAAAATTCAAATAGTAAATATCAGTAATGCGGTTACCCGCAGTAATTGTATAATAAACCAACCTGCAACATCCTAAAATCTTCTTTTATCTGCGCTAACTCTGCTTCTCCTATTCTCCTGCGGTAAAAATTAAAATTTACACCAGTAGGTGTTTACTATTTGAGCTTTCCTTGATGTCTCTTATTTGCTATTTGTTACGTTTATAACATAGCTTTCACTTCAGCCAAACTGATCTTGATTTTGCCGGGAGGTGCAGGCTGACGGCCGGAGCGCATTTCAATATCCATGCGGTCATTGCCAATATCGTGACGCGCAAGATGGTCCCAATCGTGGAAGAAAACAGACCTGAAATATTGCGCCAGCTCTTTATCGTAAAAGATCAGGCTTGCATCGCGGTTAACGGATACGCCATCGTTAGACCAGTTATGGCTTCCTATCATTACTGTTTCTCCATCCACAATTATTCCCTTTGTATGGCATTTGCTGTGCAGTTTGATAAAGGATGCATCAAAGCCCATATCCATCAGCGCTTCAATATTTTTTCTTGCTACTGCCGGTATAAAGTTGCGGAAGATGACCTTTACGTTCACGCCTTCCTCCTGCTTTTGCAGAACCGCCTGCATCAGTTCACGCAATTTATCGTGCGATTCACCCGGAGCATTGAAGGTTTGGTTTTGAATCAGCAATTCCTGCTTTGCGCTTTTCACCAGTTGCAATACTTCCTCAAAATAGTTGTCAGGCGAAAGCACAGGCGTTACCGTGAACTCGCGTTCGGCAGAAAACTCTTCAAATTGTTTCATGACACGCGCTGCTTCGGGAATAAATACATCTTCTTCGGGAATAAGAAAGAATAATTCCTCCCTGGCAGATTCAGGAACGAAGTCTTCCCGGTTATGTTCGTAATCGTTCAATATAAAGGCCTCGTAGACTTTAGCGATCCCTCCATGCCCGAGTATGATATTCCATTCGCGATTGTAAGTATTCAGGAGGAAGCGTTGGCTGGGATTGCCCAGTTCTTCAATATCCGGCTGATTAGAAGACTGCCAGTTGCCGCTTGACAGCCAGATGCTGTTACTGTCCCTAACGGCAACCTTTATGTGATAACTGGAGGCAACCCATCCGTTTACCCTGCCGATCTTCACCCAGGCGTTTTCAAATTTCTCTCCCATGTTCATGCTCAGTTCAGCTATCATGTCTTTATCAGAAAGATCATTTTCTTTTGTGCCTTCCCCGGTGCTGGACCCGCCCTGGATAGCGAGCACCATTTTTTCAAAGGAAGATTTGTCAGCGAGTGCTTCTATTGCGAGCTGAATATGCGGCGCGCCAAAATCGAACATGCCTACTGTAAGTGTATTCTCCGTTTTTTCCAGGAAACTATGAAGATTGCTCCAGCCTTTTTCAGGACTAACATGTGCAATCACTTTCATGTGCGCGGTAACTGTTTCCAGTTCAACGTCCGTAGGAGGAACGTACCTGATACTGGTTACTCTTGCTGCTTCTGGTGTAAAGCCTGTTGTTGCGGCAAGAAGATCATCAAAGTCCGGACCTGAAACCTGTACCGGGTATCCCATAAAGACCGGGGAAATAGCTGCGGCTTCCGGCTGGGCAACGGTTACTACCAATGCCCTTGTGTTGGTGATCCATCCGTTTTTAAATTCGTATCCCATGCGCACATTAAGCACGTTGGGCAGTTTACGGAATTCTTCATCGGCACGAATAAGGACGTCTGTTTCGCTGAAATTTTCACTCATAGCAGTGGAATGCGTTAACGGTGAGCAATACTTGTTTTGATCAATAGTGATTTTAAGACGAGATCATTTAAGATACAATCTTTAAATCGTTCACCAAAAACGATTGAAGCAATAAGCGTGGAGAGATGATCAGCGCGAAGAGGGATTCTGTCGCTCCTGAAGCTTGTGCTTCAGTTCCGTGATCTCATCTTCGGAAAACGAAGAAGGACTTTTTGTGCCGATCACGATGTTTCTCAACTTAACTATCTGCTCTTCGTTAAGAACAGGCAGGAAATCGTAGAACTGCTGGTGACTTGTTTGCGGCCGGATGGCTTCGGTTACCATAGTTTATAGAATGTGAGTGCAAGTAATTGCAAAAAACCGGACGCCAGCATTAAGTTTAAGGATTGTGGATAAAATGTGCCCGGCGCACTAAGCACCGGGCATTTTGTTCAATATGATGGTGTTATTGTTTAATAATTCCCTTTACAGTCCTGCCGCCTGCCGTTTCAATGATAAGTTGGTAGCTGCCTTTCTGCTGGCTGCCAATGTCTGCCGGCAGTAGATTATTACCCGGCCTGAGGCTTACGTCCATTTGTTGTACCACCCGGCCAGAGATCCCCACTATCTTTATTCTCGCCTTGCCTGCCTTGCGTACATTTTCAATGCTGATGGTAAACCTGCCGGAAGTGGGGTTCGGATACGCGTTTACGGTAAATGCACCCATTGGTGTGGGTGGCGTAACCGTTGGCGTTTTCACCGTGAGTGAATCGAATGCGGCCACACCTGCCGGCATATTGGTTTCCCATAATCCTTTTCCATGTGTGCCCATCCTCAATTTATTGTTGGATGCCACCGCAAGGTCCATGACCATGGTAGCATCTGTGAGACCGTCATTATAAGGTACCCAGTCAGGCTGAGTGCCCGCATCGCGGAAACCGGTTGTATAATACACTCCCAGGTCGTTGCCAACCACGATGGTTTGTGGATTGGCGGGATCAAAGAGCGCTGTATTGTGCGGAACATCAGGAAGCCCGGCGCTGATATCAGTCCATGTATTTCCCTGGTTGTTGCTGAAGAACACGTGGCCGCTGCCGAAACCGGAAAGCGTTACCAGTATGCGGTCGTCGTTGGTAGGGTCAACAGCTATATCAGTGTAGTACCTGTCAGGAAGCATGCCGGTGATCTCGTTGAATATCCCTCCTCCGTTGGTGCTTCTGAATATCCTGCCTCTTGCGCCGCCGCCCGGGCAGGTAGATGCATATAATTTGTCTGTGCTGTAATTAGAAACTGCAATTTTCAAAATGGGTGCAGAGCTGTTGCTCAGCGGCTGGCCGCCGTTTGCATTGGTCCAGGTGCTTCCTTTATTGGTTGATTTTTTAAAATAAATGGTGCCGCCATACATCACGTTAGGGTTGTTGCGGCTCATTACAAGCGGTGCGCTAAAGCATGACCGTTCCGTTCCCTGCGAGTTATTGGTAACTGCGGAGAAGGTTGAAGTGCGGTTAGTAGATTTATAAATAGTGAAATAATAAAGGCTGCCAAAACAGATATTATCGTTTGTAGGATCTATCGCTGCGGAAAATCCATCTCCGCCTATTTTTCTCCTGCAACCGGGCTGGCCATCGTATACAAAAGTGGCATTGTCCTGCAGACCGCAGATCATGAAATTTGGATTGAGTGCAGAAACGGCCATGTTGGCATAGATCTGCGCGGTTTGCAGGCCGCCGTTCAGCCCTACGAACGAAGTGCCGCTGTTGGTAGTTTTAAACAAACCCCCATCTGTACACGCAAATACGGTTGAGCTGTTGAAAGGGGAGATATACAGGCGATGTATATCAGCATGAACATATTTTGATGAAAGGCCTTCGTTCAGTGTTCCTACGGTTGTGTTGTTGAAATCCCACTGGCTCCAGTCGGAGATCTTGCTGAGCGTACCGCCACCGGAAGTGGATTTATACATATCCATTTCCGATACATAAATAGTGTTTGCGTTGGAAGGGCTGGCCACTACATCGTGCGCATACCATCCCTGGTTGCTGATGTAGGCAGTGGTGCTGGCACGCGTCCATGTGGAGCCACTGTTAGTAGAAGAATACAAACCGCTGGTAGCAGTGCTGCCGGGCGATTTGCCTATGCTTGCATATACCTTGGCAGTACTCTGCGGACTGATATGTAGCCTGATCATGCCCGTTATAGTGGTGGGCAATCCGCTGGTAAGCTTGCTGAAAGAGGGAGTAAGCGCACCTGCATTGGCAGAACGGTAAATGCCTGTGCCGGTTGAATTGAAATTGCCGGCGCCTACAAAGAGGGTGCTGGTGTCGCCGGGTTTGAGGCAGATATCCATCGCCATGGGAATGCTGTGAATCAGTTTCCAGGTGGCGCCTGAATTATTGGAGCGGTAAACACCATCGGTAGTAGCCGCATAAACGGTAGACACGCGAAGCGGGTTTATAACAATATCGGCAACTCCTTTAAGATTCGAATAAGAAAAGTCGAGCGCTTTGGTCCATGTATTTCCGCCATCGGTTGTTTTTAAAATTCCTATGCCGTATGAACCGCGGAAGGTGCGATCGTTATGTCCCTGGTAGCCTGCGCCGCCGGTATTATAAACCTCGCCGGTGCCAAGATATAATTCATTGGCGTTGGAGGGATTAACGGCAATGGAGCTGATGCCGAGCACAGGAAAACCGGTGGGCACATTGGTCCAGTTGATACCATTGGCTGCGCCGGTGCCTCCGTTGGTGGTTTTCCAAAGTCCGCCGCTGGCAGAACCAACCCACATTGTATTCTGATTGGTAGGATGAAATGCAAGGCAGAGAATACGGCCACCGAAATTTTTGGGAGCAAGCGGAGTCCATGGAGCAATAGCTTCAAGGGCCGCCTCATTTCTTGAAGCCGAGCGCATAATGCGATGCCTTTCCTCGTCAGCTTTTAATTTCCTGAATCCCTGGTCGAATTTCCCTTCGGGGATAGATTTAAAAGGGTAGGCCCTCATTTCTCCCCAAACGCCCATCATTTCAAAAGCGGTGAGCACTTCTTCTTCGTCATTTTCTGTTTCGGATGAGGCTGGTGTGTGTAAGTTCAATGAATAGATAGAGGCAAAAGCAATGACAGCCACGGCTGTGGCTGCAAGCAGCAATTTAGGGGTGCGCATCTGGATAGTTTTGGTGAGCGATAAGGTTTAAATGTGTCAACATTAAAAGTAGAGAAAAAAGCGATTGGAGAGATGGAGGGGCCGCACTTTATTGTAAGTGATTTGTTATGCTGATGTTTTTATTTTGTTATTGAATAATAGTTATTGCACCGAAGTTTCATCCGTGTAATCTTAAATCCTTCTTTCAATCCGTGATCTCCTTATACTTCTCATAACTCATCTCCCACAAATTTACTCTCTGTTCAAAATTGATCCATCCCGGAACAGTGATGTAATCTTTTACAAAATCGAATCCTGCTTTTGCAAGTGTTTTATTTGGTGCGGGATTTAATGCGTAAGGTTCGCAGTATAATTTTTTCAGCCTGAAATTTTCGAAGTAATAAGGCAGCGTTAGTTTTATCAGCTCAACACCCAATCCTTTTTTCCTGGTATCATTATTCCAAAGATGCAGGTGCATGTATGCTTCCTCGCCAAAAATGATCTTGTTGATATTGGAATGACCCATTCCTTTTCCATCTGCCAGCCAAATGATGCAGTAAGATTTTTTTTCTTCGATGGATTGGCTGAGTTGTTCGGTGAGCATTGCCGTGAACTGTTCGCGCGAAGGCATTTTGCTAACGTCTACCCCCATGCTTTTTAGAAATTCATGGTCGGCAGTGAGCCAGTAATTGGTAAGCGGTTCAATATCTTCAAATGTTAGCTCGCGAACGGAAAGGGTCTCTGGCATTATAGCGTTTTTAAGCGTTTCACTGTTATCCCGAATCCCCGCAGCAAGAACCAACAGAGCTAATGGCCGGGGTGAGGGACCTTCCTCATCAACATCGTTATTATCCTCGGCACCTGCTCCCTGTTATCATCATCAAAATATTCATCAATATCAACAATCATCAATCCATTTTTTTTACCTGCGTGCACAAAATCTGAAACGTGATGATTAAAGCATTTAACTATCTGCAACCCTTCCGCTGTTTCAAATCTCGCTTTACTGCCCATATATTGTTTGACGGGATGCAACTCGCCAATGTAAACATGCGCGCCGGGATTCAATACATCCGCGGCCTGTTCAAAAATATGATTGAGATCTTCAATATGCTCCAGCACAAGGCTAAAGGTTACAAGATCGTAATTACCATTGCCGAAATTCCATTCCGCAGTAATATCAGCCTGCATAAAATTCACATTCCCGGCGGTGATCTTTTCTTTCGCTTTGGAAAGCATTTCTTCAGAAAAATCAACAGCAGTAACGTGCTTTGCCTGTGTAATAAGCCATGCTGTATTCTTGCCGGTACCGCAGCCGATCTCCAGGCAGCGGTCAAAAGAAATATCTTTCAGCGACTCGCGTAACGACTGCGCTTCGAGATCGCGTGTTTTGTTTTCGTTTGTATCGTACTGTGATGCCCAGGTGTTATAGGCTTGCTGTGTGTTCATAAGAGGGTTCAAAGATAGGGAAGAGGCTTCGCCTTTGTGAATCCCGGAGTCTCCTGACACGAAAAAGGCGAAGCCTCTCAGAAACGGAGACAGTTTCCATTTCGTAAGAGGCTTCGCCTTTTTTATGTATGAGTTGTTGGGATTCAGAAAGGCGAAGCCTCGCGAATCCTCCACACGTGCACCGTTCTATCCGCGCTGGCGCTGGCAAACCAGCGGCCATCTGCGCTGAAGTCAACATCATTGGCGTCGTTTGCGTGCTCGGCAAATGTCTGGATCACCTTACCGGTTTGCAGGTCCCATAATCTCATCGAAATGCCTTTGTTGTAATGGGAGTCGCCGGCAAAATTCTGTATCAGTTCACCCACCATGCTTTTATCGCGGCCGCTGGTAAGCAGGAGTTTATCGTCAGGACTAAACACTACTCCCTG
>JBAVMD010000424.1:0-7693 GCA_049689695.1 Chitinophagaceae bacterium
CGATGACCCTGATGACAGGGATATGGTAAAAGACGTAATCCAAAAAACCGGCCGTGAGCTTACTGTTATAGAAGCTAAGAACGGCCGTGAGGCTTTGTTGTACCTCCGCTCTCAGCAAGGACGTGAGAACCCGCCCATGCTCATCATCCTCGATATAAATATGCCCGTGCTGGATGGCCGCGAAACCGTAGCCATATTGAAAAGCGAACCAGAGACCGAAACCATCCCGATAGTGATCTTCACCACGTCTAATTCTGAAAAAGACAAGACATTCAGCAGCAGGTTCAATCTTCCCATGATCACCAAGCCGCCTACTTACGATAAGCTGAAGGCAGTGATACACCAGATGCTGGCTATGGTGCCTTAAACAGTTTTGGCAGATTTTTATTCAAAAAAAATTTTGAGATTCAAAAAACGAACTATTACTTTGTAATACAAAGCGCTTTTTATATGGATCAACAACATGCATCTCTGGAAACCTTGCAGGATATAAAGCGCATCATGGACCGTTCCTCAAGGTTCATATCGCTGAGTGGCCTTAGCGGCGTAAGCGCGGGATTTTTCGCTTTGATAGGGGCATACTTCGCTTATGACCTTACCAGGGAATACTATGTACGGTACACAGACCGCGGATGGGATGCAGCAGATTTTAACCAGTTGAAGTGGAACCTGTTTGCTTTGGCAGCTTCGGTGCTTGCGGGGGCACTTGTATTTGCTTACTATTTTACCTGGAGGCGCGCCAAAAAGAGCAATGTGCCCATGTGGGACCATACTTCAAAAAAGCTTTTGATAAACCTGATGATCCCATTGCTGGTGGGGGGGATATTTGTGATGGGGCTATTGGACCACGACGACTGGCGGTTTGTAGCGCCTGCCTGCCTTATTTTTTATGGGCTTGCATTGGTGAATGCCAGTAAGTACACGCTCACCGAAATACGTTATTTGGGTTTACTGGAAATAACTTTAGGGCTTATAAACATGTGGCTCCCATACAAAGGACTGTATTTTTGGGCGGTTGGGTTTGGAGTGCTTCATATTGTGTATGGGTTGATAATGTGGTGGAAGTATGAAAGTCATTAGTCATTTGGTCAATAAGTCAATAAAGCTGCTTATTGATAAATGACTTACTGACCCAATGACCAAATGACCTCCTATGTCCCAATGAGCAACTATAACTTGAGTATGAGTAACCCTATTAGTAATCTGAATAAAGTGTTTGAAAGCCGTATACGGCTGGGGGTAATGAGCAGCCTGATGGTTGATTCAGAAATGAGCTTCAATGATCTGAAGCAAATGCTGGAAGTAACCGATGGCAATCTTGCCACGCACCTCGTGAACCTGGAGGAGAATGGTTACATCAAAGTACACAAGGGATTTATCGGTCGTAAAACAAATACAACTTATTCAATAACAAAAGCTGGTGAAAAAGCCTTTAAAGAACATATCGAAGCATTGGAAAGCATGATCAGAGGAATGAAATAAATTTTTTTTGCGCTTCCACTTTGTAATAGAAAGCGCTTTTTAAAATGAAAACCATGAGTAAAGCAGTAAAATTTGGGGTGCACATCTGGTTGATCGCCGTAGTTGCAAATACGGTTTTGGAGGCTTTTTACATTACAGGCTTTCGCTTAGACCTTGGTACTTGTATTATCATGTTTTATGGGTTGTGTATCGGGCTCATTTTTACCTTGCCGGTGTTTGCGGGTATTTGCCTCGTTATTAATAGGTGTATTGCAACACGCATGCCTGGTATATGGACATTTTGGCTGGTATTGGTTGCCGGTATTATTCTAACAACACTGATGTTTTTATTGCTGATGCATTTGTTTGGAGGATTGGGAGGATTTACTGACGGCCTTTTTGCCATTGCCATCTTATCTGCTATTACAGGCGTTTGCTGTACAGCTAAAGCCTTACTGAATTTGCCTGCTTCTGAAACCACATTAAACGTTGCAGACCATGAAAATTAAAATGATCCTTCCTGCGCTTACCGAGGCCAAAAGTCCTTACTGGCGGCCCATTAAGTATTCCCTGTTTCCTCCGTTGGGCCTTGCAACGCTGGCAGCCTATTGCTCGCCAGATGATGAGATAGAGCTGCAGGATGAGCATGTAGAAGAATTGAAAACGGATGATGAACCGCACCTGGTGATCATACAAGTGTACATCACCAATGCTTTTCGTGCCTATGCACTAGCGGACCATTACCGTAAAAAAGGCGCTTACGTTTGCCTGGGCGGACTGCATGTTACCTCTTTGCCGGATGAAGCGATGCCACATGCAGACAGCATATTTATTGGCCCCGGCGAGCCAACCTTTCCTAAGTTTCTCGCAGATTTCAAAAACAAATGCCCGCAAAAAACCTATGTATCCTACGAACGCACCATTGATAACATTCCGCCCATCCGGAGGGACCTTATCAAGCGTCAGTCTTACCTCGTTCCCAATTCGATCGTGGTATCGAGAGGCTGCCCGCATCATTGCGACTTCTGTTACAAGGATGCTTTTTTTGAAGGTGGAAGGTCGTTCTACACGCAGAAAGTAGATGCGGCCCTTGCGGAGATCGATCGCCTGCCCGGTCGTCATTTGTATTTCCTGGACGATCACCTGCTTGGCAACCAGAAATTTTCAACTGCCCTGTTCGAAGGAATGAAAGGAATGGACCGTGTGTTCCAGGGTGCGTCTACCGTTGATGCCATCCTGCGGGGCGATCTCATCGAAAAAGCCGCGGCTGCAGGGCTGCGCAGTATATTCATCGGTTTCGAAACATTGAATACTGCAAACCTTCATCAGAGCAACAAGAAACAGAATCTTGGGAGAAGCTATACAGAAGCCATTCAACGCCTGCATTCTTTGGGCGTTATGATCAACGACAGCTTTGTGTTTGGGTTAGATGAAGATGATAACGATGTATTCAAGAGAACGGTGGATTGGGCCGTTATCAATGCATTGACCACCTGCACCTTTCACATTCTTACGCCTTATCCCGGTACAAGGCTTTTCCAAACCATGGAAAAGGAAGGCCGCATCCTGCACCGTAACTGGGACCTATACGATACGAGGCAGGTGGTATACCAAACTACGGGATTATCTGCCGGCCAGTTGAAAACGGGATACGATTGGGCTTACAAATCTTTCTATTCATGGAGTAATATTTTCAAGGCCAGCATGCAGCACGATAAATGGAAACATGCAATGAAGCATTTTGCTTATGCCGGCGGCTGGAAGAAGTTTGAACCGCTCTGGAATTTTATGATCAAAACAAAAGGACTGAACCAGATGCTCCCATTACTGGAAGCTGTTCTGTCTAAAGTAAATAACCGCAGAAAGGAAGGAAGTCCTTCACCCTTTCCTGCCATTGCTTAACGGTCTGTTCTTACCTCGATTTTATGTATCTTATGAAGACATTTTATTTAAACCAACAGGCATGAAAAAAGAGCGCATCAAATTGCTGGCGGTTATTGCCGGCGCTGTATTGTTCAACTTGATTTTCTGGCAAGAGAAGATGGCTGTGAACACCATCCTGTATGATGTTTTCATTCTTGCAATGCTTTTTTTCTTATACCCTGAAGCCAGGCGGGTTTCTACCGTGAGATGGCTGACGCTCGGCCATCTCTTTTGCCTGGCGATGATACTGGTGCAGAATACTTTACTGAGCAAGATAGGTTTCTCCATTACGCTGGTATTATTGGCGGGCTTTATTGAATACGTGCATCGTTCGGTTTGGTTTGCGGGAGGCTCGATGCTGATAAACGGTGTTTTTGTAACTGTTTCAGTAATGGAATCTGCTGAGCGTAAAACAAACGGCAGCAAAAAGAAGTGGAACGGAAAAATAGTAAGGTTTGCCATCATTCCATTGGTGCTGGTGCTGATCTTCTTTTTTATTTATTCATCGGCCAACAGTGTATTTTCTGATTATACCTCAAGAATATCTTCGTCTATCTCAACATTCTTTAATGATCTTTTTAAATTGTTCTCCATACCGCGATTAATGTTCCTGCTGGCGGGCTCGTACCTTACTGCATGGATCATCATGCGCAGCAGGCTGAATTATTTTGAAAAGAAAGAAAGCAACTGCGAAGATGATCTTGTGCGAAAAAGAAAATCAACCGCAGAAAAGAAGAATGATGTTTTCTATAACCTCAGCACAGGAGTAATGGGTAAAATGGCCAAAGGAAACCTGGCATTGAAGAACATGAACACTATTGGCCTCATAAGCCTTGTACTGCTGAATGTATTGCTGGCTGTGATAAACGTGATAGATGTGAGATACATCTGGTTTGGGTTTGAATATGGCAGCGATGTGAACCTGTTCAAGATGATACATGAGGGAACAGACCTGCTTATCATTTCCATTCTGCTGGCTATTGCCGTGCTGATGGTTTTCTTTCGCGGAAATCTGAATTTTTATAAAGCCAATAAATGGCTGAAGTATGGAGCCTATGCATGGATTGTGCAGAATGCCATATTGGTGATCTCGGTTTTACTGCGCGATTATTATTACATCAATAAAACGGGCCTTGCATACAAACGAATTGGTGTGTTGTTCTACCTGGCATTGGTGCTGGCGGGGCTTGCATCTGTATTCTGGAAAATATACAGGAAGAAAACCACGTATTTTCTTTTCCGGGTGAATGCATGGGCTGTAATTGTCCTGCTGGTAGCATCAACGGCCATCAACTGGGATGAATTTATTGCTGAATACAATTTCAGCCGCAACAAAGAAATATTGATGCCGGTAGATTACATGGTCACCTTGTCCAACAAAGCGCTTCCATTGCTGGATCAGAACAGGGAAGTGCTGAAAGAACAAGCCGCAAAGCAAATTACTTTTTATGGATATTTATCTCCTACCTGTGAAGGATGTTTTCTGGGCGAATTAGACAGAAGACAGAAGCAGTACCTGGAGCAACAACAGGGCTACACCTGGCTGTCGTACAATATGGCAGATGCTTCCATCAAAAAATACTTTGAACAAAAAAGAAAGCTAACGGCAAAATAATTCCCACTGCATTATGAGGTATTAAAAAATCCGGGTTTTACCCGGGAGGGAATGCTTTGCCCGGAACGTAAAAAATTATGGAAACACAAAAATTCTCTATCAGTAAAAGAGCGCTCAGCTTTCACTATGCAGTGACAGGCATTTGCAGGTTCTTTAAAACGGAACACAATGCCTGGCTGCACATGCTGGGAACGATAGGAGTAATAGCGCTCACGATCTTTTTCCCGGTAAGCACTGCAGAAGCATTGGCGCTGGTGTTTGCTATAGGGTTTGTATGGACGGTGGAGCTGTTCAACACCTGTATTGAAAAAGCGATGGATTTTATTTCAACCGAAAAGCATCCGCAGATACAGCTTATTAAAGACATGGCTGCGGGAGCTGTGCTGGTAGCTGCCTGCACTGCGCTTGTTTCCGGATCGATCATCTTCATACCAAAAATATTTTTATAATGAAAAATTTTGTGCTGACTCTGAAATCACAAATCCCCTGGATGCTGAAGAGCGAGCTGCATCGTTGGTTGGCAGCTTCTGCTCTGTTCAGCGTGCTGATGGTTATGGCAAGGATAGTTTATACGGGAGAGCTTACGTTTATTTTTCTTGTATGGAATTTATTCCTTGCCTACGTACCCTATTTTTTATCAAGCTGGCTGCAATACCATCCCGCATGGATCGAGGACAAGCGGAAGTTTGCAGCCGCTTTTATCTGCTGGCTGCTGTTCATTCCAAATTCATTTTACATTCTTACCGATCTTTTTCACCTGCGCTCTTTCTTCAGTATGCCCATGTGGTTTGACCTTGCATTGCTGTTGTCATTTGCATGGAACGGCTTATTGGCAGGCATTATCTCGGTGCGGCAAATGGAGAAAATGATGAAACTGCAGGTCAATTATAAGCACGAGCTCTATTTTGTTTTTCCCATCATGTGGATGAATGCGTTAGGCATATTCATAGGACGATACCTGCGGTTTAACAGCTGGGATGTGCTTTCATCGCCTTTCGGTTTGGTATCAGATATGGCAGCTATGGTGCTGCACCCCATTTATTTTAAAGATGCATGGGCCATGATCTTTTGCTACGCCGCGCTGATGTCTTTGATATATGTAACGTTGAAGAAGGTGAAATTGTGAGTGGTGAGTAGTGAATAGTGAGTAGGGCGAAATACATAAACTCACTACTCACTACTCACCACTCACAATAAACTAATAAACCAATAAACAAACATACGAACACATGGACCTCACAACATTCTGGCAAAAGAACCGGATGATCTTTAAAGGATTTCTCATCGGTTTTCTTATTCTCCTGTTATTGATCCCTACCATTATGATCCAGGAGCTCGTACGCGAACGCCAGTCGCGGCAGTATGAAGCCATCGCAGAAGTAAGCTCTAAATGGGCAGGCGCACAATCTATCAGCGGGCCTGTAATTGCAATTCCTTACTGGATACCAACGGCAGACGGAAAAGGCGGTATTACACGCACCAAAGGCACGGCATATTTTCTACCGGATAAACTGGTGGCAAATGCAAACGTGCTGCCCGAAAAAAGATACCGCGGCATTTATGAAGTGATGGTGTATACATCGGATATTGAATTAAGCGGAGCGTTCGGGGGATTCAGGTTTGAAGACCTGAAAATTGAGGCCCATGAAATTCTTTGGCAGGAAGCTGTGGTATACCTGAATATTAACGATGTGCGCGGCCTGAAACAGGATGTTACTTTCAAATGGGGCAATAAACAGGTTGAGTTGGTGCCGGGAAAATTTTCGGATGAACAGTTCCGGGAATCGTTGAGCGCTTCCCTGCCGGTTGATGACAGTTTGAAAACGACCGGTGCAGATTTTTCTGTTTCTATCAAACTGAAGGGATCAGAGAATCTACTGTTTGTTCCCGTAGGTAAAAAAACAACTGTGTCCATGACATCGTCATGGCCTAATCCAAGCTTCACTGGTAACTACCTGCCCGATGTGAGATCGGTAAGCGATAGCGGTTTTTCTGCTACCTGGGATGTATTGTCGTTGAACCGTTCTTACCCGCAGCAATGGGTGAACCGTGCGTACGATCTTAATGCATCTTCATTTGGTGTGGAGTTGCGCGTGCCGGTAGATGCCTACCAGAAATCAATGCGCAGCGTGAAGTATGCAATACTTTGTATAGTGCTCACGTTTACTGCGTTTTTCCTGATAGAGCTGATCTATAACCGGTCGTTGCATCCGTTTCAATATGTGCTGGTAGGATTTGCGCTTTGTATTTTTTATACATTGCTGTTATCCATCTCTGAATATACCGGCTTCAATCCTGCATACATCATAGCTGGTGTTGCCACCATATTGCTGATAGCATGGTATGTGAAAACAATATTGCAATCGGGAAAGATCGCATTCTTTATATCGATATTGCTTGCAGCTATGTACGGGTTCATCTATATTCTTATTCAATCGCAGGATTATGCATTGCTGATGGGAAGCGTGGGATTATTTGTGATAGTTGCGCTGGTGATGTACTTCTCGAGAAGAATTAATACGAATTAGGATAATAAAAGAATCACGGATTGGAAGAAGGATTTAAGGATTACACGGATGCAAGTATGCTTATAAAAAAAATCACCGCGAATATTATCCGCGGTGATTTTTATTTTCTTAATCCGTGTAATCATTAAATCCTTCTTCCAATCCGTGATTCTCTTCTTCCTCATCC
>JBAVMD010000425.1:0-12798 GCA_049689695.1 Chitinophagaceae bacterium
GCCCTTAATGGTCACCTGGTGCACTTCAATAGTTTCTAAAAGGCCAATATTTATAATGAAGGATTTATGCACCTGGAAAAATTCCTCCCGCGAAACATGCTGGTACACATCAGCCATATTCCCTCTCAATAAGATCTTTTTTTCTGAAGTATGAACGATGATGTAATTGGCATCTTTTTCAAAGTAAAGCACATCGTTCTTATTGATCCTGTGTATTTGGGACCCGCTCTTCAATAATAAAATATCGCTTGCATCAGCTTTTGACCGGTCTGCCTGCAAACCTTCCTTTTCCATCTGGTTAAACCGTTCGAAAGCCTTGTTCACCGCCTTTACAAACCGTTCAAACAGGAATGGCTTTACAAGGTAGTCAACGGCATTGTAATTATAGCTTTCCGCACCGTATTCTGAGTAAGCGGTAGTAAAAATGACCAGTGGTTCATAAGTAAGTGAAGAAAGCAATTGCATGCCCGATAAATCCGGCATATTAATATCGATGAACAACAGGTCTGTCTTTTCTTTGTTCAAATGTCCAAGCGCTTTCACCGGGTCGCGAAAACTGGCATCCACCTGCAGGAAGTCGAGCTTTGCTGCATACCTTTCGAGTATATCCACCGCATTGGGCTCATCATCTATAATAATGCAACGCATCATTTTAAGCTGTTAACAGGAGATGTATTTTATATGATTCTCCGGTATTAATGATCTCTAAACGGTGCTTGCCGGGGTAACAAAGGTCCAGCCGGCGCTTTACATTTTCCAATCCAATACCTGGCTGTCCATCGGCCTGCCGCACAATATGATACAAACTGTTCGTGCATTCAAAAGTAATGGTACCGGCTGCAACCGAAAGCGAAATATTTATAAGAGAAGGATTTTCTATTTTAACGCCATGCTTGAATGCGTTTTCTACGAACGGGATCAGTATCATGGGCGTGATCAAAGCATCTTTCACATTGCCATGCACAGTAAACACCACTTTCAATTCATTTTCCGTAAACCGCAGCTTCGACAATCCTATAAAATCATTAATATATGCGATCTCTTTTTCCAAGGGCACTTTGCTCACGCTGCTGTCGTAGATCAAATAGCGCATCAACCCCGAAAGTTTAAAAACTCCCGTTGCCAGCTGGTCGTTACCCGCCTGCTGCGCCATGGCAAAGAGATTGTTCAACGTATTGAACAGGAAATGCGGATTGATTTGCGATTTAAGAAAATTAAGCTCTGTCGTGAGCTGGGTTTCTATCAATTCGCGCTTCATTTTTTCATGCGATACCCACTCCCTGGTAAAGAATACGGCAAGACAAATACTAAGTATGATCACATAGATCAACAGGCTTAAAAAAATCCCGTTGAAATGATTATGCAAATGTGTTGTTCCGGAAAATAGATTTAAGAAGGCCAGCTCAAGTAATATGAATAAGATAAGCGATAGAACAAGTTCTATAAGCAGCATGGATAATCTCCTCCTTGCCGCAAACCGCGGAATGATCACAAGAAAAAGCCAGCCTGGGAAGAGCAGCTTTAATGCGAGCGAAAAGAGCATAAGTGATTCAAGTTAAAAGAAGGCATTCAATCATTCGGCTTGTTGGTATCAAATGCTTAATGCAAGTATTAAAGTAAGCTTTTTTGCAAATGTCGGGCGGAGGAGAGTTTCACGCAAAGACGCAAAGGAAGACGCAAAGACGCAAAAATCAGGAACTCTTTGCGCCTCTGCGCATTCTTTGCGTCTTTGCGTGAAACCCTCTCAATAACAAAAACAAGCAATTCACATTCACCCAACCTTGTTTCATCCCAACCTCTTGCAAATCATCCCCGGCATTACAACATTCGCAACAAAACAAGCCGATATGTTCAAACAAATAATAAGTTTTTCAATCCTCTTGCTGCTTGCTGCAACCAGCATTCAATACAGTACCCCTACCGGTGAAAAAGTCTACCGATATGAAAATGGTTGGTGGTTCAACGGACAAGATTTTGTAAAAAAAGAAATGTACGTTAAAAGCGGAATGTTCATAGCAGCGCCGAACAACGCGGCCGATTCTGTCATTGATCTTCAAGATATGTACATCATTCCACCTTTTGCCGAAGCGCATACGCATTTCCTGGAAGGGATCGGTGATGTGGATTCGAGAATTAAGAAGTACCTGCGGGATGGCGTTTTCTACGTTAAAAATCCTAACAATGTACTTGAATGGACTAAAACTATTTATTCAAAGGTCAATACTCCGCAAAGCCTCGATGCTTCCTTTGCCAACGCAGGCATCACCGGCCCCGGTGGGCATCCCGAAGCAGTGTATGAAGTAAACATTCGTCAACACATGAAAGAAGCAATTGGTGATCTTGAAAAGGGATGGTTTAAGAATAAAGCATACTACCAGGCAGCCAATGCAAATGAACTGGAACGGCTATGGCCGAAAGTACTGGAGGGCAAACCCGATTTTATTAAAATTTATCTGTCAAACACAGGCGTAAAAGATGCAGCAGCCAGAAAGCTACGTACTGGCATTGCGCCAGAGATAGCAGCATTGGTGGTTTCCAAAGCGCACAAGGCAGGGCTTCGGGTAACCGCCCACGTTGAAACGGCTGCTGATTTTCGGGAAGCAGTGAAATTAAAAGTAGATGAGATCAATCATACACCAGGTTATTACATCATATCAAAGGATCTTATTGGGGATTATATTTTAAACGAAAGCGATGCCCGCCTCGCCGCAAAGAATAATATTTATGTGGTAACAGCTTTGCTAAGCAGGGACCTGCTTGACGACCGTTCACTGCTGCCGGATGTAAAAAAAGTGCAGGCGCAAAATTTACAGCTTCTGTATAACAACGGCGTGAAGCTGGCAATAGGAAGCGATCATGCCATGTCGCCCGCCGATGAAATGAAAGCGCTGGATGAACTGAATATTTTAGATGCAAAAACCAAACTGAAGATTTGGTGCGAGTCCACTCCACTTACTATTTTTCCAAACCGCAAGATAGGACTATTGAAAGAAGGGTATGAAGCCAGTTTTCTCGGCTTAAGCGGAAACCCGCTGTTGGATTGGAAACAGGCCGGAGCTATTAAAATGCGTATCAAGAAAGGCAACCCGATCATCGTTAATTGAACGGCATCGGTTCGATCAATAAATGTCTTTTCATTTTTTCAACACACGCATGGCGTTCGTAACGCCATGCTTTATTTTTTCAGCAATGGTCAGCGATCGCTCAATTCTTTTGTCGGCTGATTTTACCTGTACCACCAGGTAAATCAGGCTTCTTTGATTGCCCTTGGTCAATGAATGGAAAACATCGTGAGCAACAGGATCGCTCTTTAGTACTTCCGAAAGCTCTTCCGGCATTTCAAACTGGTAATCAGATTCATCGGGTTCAAACACAGCCTTTACAAGTGCGTCAGCCTTTAATTGCAGCTGTTTCATTTTTGCCTGTCCCAACACGATGATATAACCGCCCTCTTTGCGTGGCATCAGCGCCACATGAAAACTGCAATCATTAATGGTGCATATTACACGCTTATGGCCTGCCTTTGTAAATGAATTGGCAATGCTATCCGGCACCATCAGGAAGTGCATGCCATTCGACAGCTTTTCGATGGCAAGATTTTTCGCAACCTTTTTCATATTATAAAACTACAGCAATAGCCGAAATCAATACCGCTTGAATTACAACCCTGCCTTTCATACATCTTACATTTTCTACCCATTATCTTTTTTCTATCTTATTAGTGCGCTCGCCAGCCCGTCACACCTGGCCATTCATCTTTAAATCATCATAGTTACATGTTAAAGATCGGGATCATCGGTGGCGGCTTAAGTGGACTCGTTACCGCTAAAACAATGCTTGAATACGGCTACGAGATCATTGTCTTTGAAAAGAACAATGAGGCGGGCGGCGTATGGGCCGGTAAGAACCATTACCCGGGCCTTTGCATTCAAAATACGCGCGACAGCTATGCTTTCTCCGATTTCCCAATGCCAAAGCATTATCCTGAATTCCCCTCGGGCGGGCAAATGCTCGATTATCTTAAATCTTACATAAGGCGGTTCAGCCTTGATGAACACATCAGAACAGAGCATCATGTTAAGGAGATACAGTTGCTTCATCAGAATGGCAAAACCCGCTGGGCAGTGAAGGGTGCAAAGGGCGACGACTCTTTTTATGAAGAAGTAGATTTTCTTATCATCTGTAATGGTACTTTCTCCGAACCCTTCATACCGCATAAAGAAGGCATGGAAATTTTTTCTGCTGAAGGCGGAAGTATTCTTCATACGTCGCAGGTAAATAACGAAGTGGCGTATAAAGACAAGGAGGTTGTAGTGATAGGTTTTGGAAAGTCCGCCTGCGATGTGGCTGCAGCTATTGCACCGGAAGCAAAAAAGGTTTCCATCATTTACAATGAAGCCAAGTGGAAAGTGCCGAAAAAAATATTGGGCATCAATTATAAATACATTGTGCTGAGCAGGTTTGGAGAATCGCTCACCAAATTGCGATACAGGAACAGGATTGAAAGCACTATCCATTTTCTAAAGATCCCTTCTGCAGCAATCGGTTTTTTGCAACGGGTGTTCGTGAAGCAGCAGGGCCTTTCTAAAATCAATCTTAAGCCTTCGCTTGGCATTAAAGATTATTTGTTTGGAGAGCTGAGTGTGGAGTCAGACAATTTCTACAAACAGGTGCAGCAGCATAAGATCGTGCCGGTAAAAGCTGCGATAAAATCCTTTGCTAAAGGCGGAATTTATTTGTCTGATGAATCCTTCGTGAAAGCAGATACGGTGATCTTTGGTACGGGCTTCAGCCAGGAACTGCCATTCATTCCTGCGGCGATCAGAAAAATGTTTACCGATGAAAAAGGAAATTACCAGCTGTACCGGAACATTCTGCCTGTTGGCGTGCCGGCGCTTGCATTCAATGGATACAATAGTTCTTTCTTCTGCAATCTTACTTCGGAGATCGGTGCTTTATGGCTGGCGGAGTATACAAGCGGGCATATTAAAACGCCTTCGATTGAGGAGATGAACAGCCAGATACAGGAGCACCAGGAATGGCGAAAGCAATTCCGCATGAATGCATTCTTCAAAGGCGCCAGTGTATATCCTTTCAATATTACCTATGTAGATTGGTTGCTGAAAGACATGAATGCACGGTTGCCGTTCGGAAAACTTTTGTCTGAATGGCTGGTGGTAGTGAACCCCGCGAATTATGCAGGCGTGAAAAAGAAGATAATGAAGAGGAGTTTTGAAGCGAGATGAAAACGGGAACGCGGATTGTCAGGATTGGTTAGGGTTTATTAGGATTTGCCCGTGGCAAATTTGAGTAACTCAAAGTATTCAACAACTAATCCTAATAAATCCTGATCGATCCTGATGATCCGCGTTCCCCTTCTTATATAACCCTATCCCGAATGGTCAGTATACAAATACCACTTTCCTTTTATCTTCTTCATCAATCCCGAAAACCTTCCATTCACCGCTTTGCGGTCAGGGTAAGTCACATGAAAAAACCCCGAAGTGAAATAATATTTTTTCGATAATCTTTCCAGGCGGATGCCGTCGAGCTTCAACTGTCCCATTCTTTCCTTAGGCCAGTATTTTTTATAGAACGCAAGAATGCTGTCCCTGCCGTAAGTAGCTCCCGTGGTCCATATCATACGTACAGAATCTTCAGGAGCGTAAAGACTTACATAGCCTTCAATATTTCCTTCGTTCCAGTATTTCTCTTCCAGCTTCATTACATCGAGGATGGCTTTTTCATCTTTGGATTGCGCAAAGCTGAATAATGAGCACAGCAGCAGCGTAATAATAAATATCGATGGCCTTGTCTTGAATTTAAATAGCATAAGCAGATTTTGGAAAAGTTCCGAATTCCGATATGAAAACAAGCAATAATTAGGATAAGCGGTGAAGAGAAAAGCACGGATTGGAAGAAGGATTAGAGGATTTCACGGATGGGAAAGTATTGTAAAAAAACAATCTGCCAATGAATTACATCGATTTTCCTATCCGTGAAATCCGGAAATCCTTCTTCCAATCCGTGCTTTTCTTATCCATGCTCCGGGATCACTATACCTTTAATCCTCCTATAAATCTCCGTTGCATACACATCCGTCATCCCCGATAAAAAGTCCAGTGCGCTCATCACGCGCAGGTAACTGGATTCAGTTTCTTTAAACTGCGTATACTGATACGGGAACAGGTTCAATATCTTCTCATCCTTGTGCGAAGGTTTGGTCTTTATAAGCGCCGGAATGAACAGTTGCAACAGTTCAGACATTACATTGTACCCCGCTATCTCTATCTGCATCACAATGGGATGATTATAAATTTCTTCGATCGATATTTTCTTCACCATTTTCAATGCCCCCGAATTTCGCTCGATAGCATCCATCAATGCATCGTTGAAAGTTCCGTTGAGAATAGCTTCGCGATTTTCTAAAAAAACATCCGCCGCCTGCAGCGTTAAAACATTAATGGCTTTGGCGCGTAAAAAAGCAATGCCTTCATTGGTATCGTCGATCGATTTATAATTCTTATAAATTCTCTCTGCATTCTCTTCGGGCCTGTTGATTGACTTGATCACATTCATGAATGCCTCGCTGATGCGTTCTGTTGAAAGTATTTTCAGCCGGTGTGCGTCTTCCATATCAATTATCTTGTAACAGATATCGTCTGCCGCTTCTACCAGGTAAACGAAGGGATGCCGCTTAAAAACAACAGGCGATCCGCTTTCGGGTATCATGTTCAGTTCCTGCGCCACCTGTTGCGCAATCTCTTTCTCTGCCTGGAAAAAACCATACTTGCTGCGATGCTTAAAAGATTTATCTGTGGCGATGGATTCGCAAGGGTATTTCAGCATGGCGCCAATGGTGGTGTACGTTAAACCCAATCCACCCCTGAACCTGCCACGGAAGCTGTGCGTGAGTATTCTCAATGCATTGGCATTGCCTTCGAAATTGGTGATGTCTTTCCATTCAGAAGAAGAAAAGAATTCCTGCAATGGTTTTCCATCCATCACCTCACCGGCATGCTCGATAAAATAAAATGAAATGGCTTTCTCCCCGGAATGCCCGAAAGCCGGATTGCCCACATCGTGCGCTATACAGGCTGCTCCTATTACATTGGCAAGCTCGTATTTATAAAACTCATACACATCATCATTACCCTTATATCCTTTTGCGATCTCATGGCCCGCGATCTGTCCAAGCGATCTGCCCACGCTGGCCACCTCCAGCGAATGCGTAAGCCGGTTGTGTACAAATGCCACTCCCGGCAATGGAAACACCTGTGTTTTATTCTGCAGCCTTCTGAAGGCAGAGGAAAAGATCAGCCGGTCAAAATCACGTTGGAAACCAGAGCGTGCTCCCTCTGGTTTTTTATCCGATCCTACTCTGCGGGAAGTATAAATAGATTCAAAATTCATTCTGATGCGTTTGGCTGGATGCAAAAGAACGAAAATAAAGGTGTGCAGAGCCGTCTCGCAGCTATGTATTCAGAAAAAATGGTGTATTATCGTCGTTCCTTATTATATGAGCCCGAATAGCATCGATCCTGAAATACTGAATGTTTTCGCACACTTGCTGAATGAAACCCACGATGTTTTTATTGCCTGGGATGCAGATTGGAAAGTGATGTATGCCAATAAAAGAGCGCATGAGTATTTCGATCATAATGACCTCATCGGGAAAAATTTCCTGGGCGAGTTCCCTAAGTTTACAGATTCCGGGCTGTTTCATCATTTCAATAAAGTATTATCATCAGGAAAACCTGCTGAGTTTGAAGAGCTTTCGCCCATCAGCAAAAGATGGATGTACTACCGCGCATACCCTGTTTCTAAATGGCTTGCGGTGTACGCCACAGATATCAACCTGCGCAAGGAAGCACAGCGAGCCATTCAGCAAAACCAGGAGCGCTATTTTAATTTCATAGCGCAGAGTACCGAAGGCATCTGGCGCTATGAGGTGGAAGAGCCTATAGACATTACGTTGCCTGTTGAAGAGCAGGTTGAATTGGTTTACCAACACGGCTACCTGGCTGAATGCAATGATGCCATGGCAAAAATGTATGGTTTTTCAAATGCCTACGACCTTATGGGCTCCAGGCTGGAAATGCTGCTGCCAAAAAATGCAGAGAACATTGAATACCTCACTGCTTTTATCAGTTCAGGATATAAACTGTATGATGCTGAATCGAAAGAAGTTGCCCGCGACGGCAGCACCAGGTATATGCTCAATAACCTGATGGGCATCATAGAGAATGGACGTGTTGTGAGAGCGTGGGGCACACAACGCGATATTACCAGGATAAAGGAAGTGGAAGAGAAGCTGAACGATGCGCAAACCCAGTTGAACCTTGCATTGACAGCAGGTTCTGCCGGCACCTTCATCTGGAATATAAAAACAAACGATGTGCAATGGACAAAAGAAGAAGAGGCCTTGTACGGATTGCCCGAAGGAGCATTCGAAGGGAAGTTCGATAATTGGTCAAAATCAGTTCATCCTGATGACCTGCCGCGTGTTCAGAATGCATTAAAAAAGGCCATCGATGGCCATACCGATCTCGACATAGAATTCCGCATCATCTGGCCCGATCAGAGCATACATTGGATTCTTGCCAAAGCCCGCGTAGAATATGACGCCCAGGGACAACCGGAAAGAATGATCGGGATTAATATTGATGTTACTGCAAGAAGGGGTCATTAGGTCATTGGTCATGGAGTCATTTAAATAATTATTAATTACTGATTATTTATTATTCTTTGGTGCTTGCAGCTTGTGGCTTGAAGCTCACAGCTCGCCGCTCACCCCCCAGCCCCCATTGGCTCAGAATTTGATTTTCCCTTACTATGCTACCCGCTTTCACAACTTCCGCGAAACTCATTGCATTTATTGCAATCGTTATTTTCCTGCATGCCTGTAAAACAGGTCCGGGACTGTTTGGTAAAAAAACACCGCATGAGCAGTATGGCGACAAGCTTACGGGTGCGGGCCTGAAAGAAACCACACTTGGGCGCGCCTGGTTTGATGCGGCCGAGCGCAGTCTCACCAATCCCATGACCATTAAGGTGCCTTATAAAGAGACGGGCTATTTTGCTGCCGATCGTCCGCAGGCTATGGGATTGCGTTTCCAGGCAAGGCGCGGCGAAAAGCTGAACATAAGCCTGTCTAAAAGACCTGCAGCGGGGTTTTTAATTTACATGGAATTATGGAAGGCCGCAGATGCTGTGGGCAAAGCGCCTAAACTGGTAGCTGCTGCTGATACGGTGCTTTATGCTATTGAACATGAAGCAGATGATGAGGCAAGCTATATCATTCGCCTGCAACCTGAATTGTTGAACAGCGGCGAATACACGTTGAACATTGCGTCTGGCCCTTCATTGGCTTATCCCATCAAAGCGCCCGGCAAAAATCATGTCCAGAGCTTCTGGGGCGATGCGCGGGACGCAGGTGCAAGAAAGCATGAGGGCATCGATATGTTCGCGGCGAAACGTACACCCGTTGTAGCAGCCGCGGACGGACGTGTTACAAGGGTGAATGAGAATACGCTGGGGGGTAAAGTGGTATGGATGCGCCCTCACAACAGAGATTATGTATTGTATTACGCACACCTTGATGAGCAGCTTGTATCAGATGGACAGGATGTAAACGCCGGAGACACCTTAGGACTGATAGGCAATACCGGCAATGCAAAATATACCGCACCTCATCTTCATTTCGGCATATACGCATCAGGCGGAGCTATTGATCCGTATCCCTTTGTAAATCCCGAGGTGCGAACACCGCGGGCCATTACTGCTGGGATAGATAATCTTGGAAAGTTTGTGCGTGCAGGATCAAAAGCAGTGAAAATATATGCAGGATTGGATGAGCAACCAGCCGTTTTATTGGATCAGCATACATTAATGGAAGTGGAAGCCGCTGCTGAAGACTGGTATAAAGTACGGCTGCCGGATGGAAGGCAGGGATTGATAAAAAGCAATCAAAGCAATGCACTTACAGAACTGAGAAAATATATTCCAAAGCAGGAGCTGGCAGTTTACGACCGGCCGGATACACTTGCTGCCCGAAAAATAATAATAAAGGCGGGTAACGCATTGAGCGTTCTTGCCGCCTTTAATAACTATTACTTTGTTCGTACTGAAGCAGACCTTACGGGCTGGATCCTTAAATGAGGAATATTAGCTGATGTGATGATTGGCTGATAAGCTGATTAGGGAACATTATATTTGTAACCGCTGTTTTTTAAACTCAGCAACCCAATCAGCTAATCAATGAAACATCTCGAACACTTATCGCAGGATAAAAAATTGAAAAAAATACTCGAAACGGTGCAGCCTTACGAGCTGCTGCGCAGGAAAAATATCTGCCTTCGTTTGTGTGCTTCTATCATGAGCCAGCAACTGTCTACCAAAGTAGCAGATGTTATTTACAAACGTTTCCTCAAGTTGTATGGCGACAAGGAGCCTTTGCCGCAACAGATACTTGACACGCCAACGGATGTATTGCGTTCCATTGGCTTATCCAATGCCAAAGTGAGCTATGTACACAATGTGGCCAGGTTTGCTATTGAACATGGCATGGATGAAAAGAAACTGAGTAAAATGACGAATGATGAAGTAATAGAATATCTCACCAAAATAAAAGGCGTGGGCAGATGGACCGTCGAAATGCTGTTGATGTTTACGCTGGGCAGGGAAGATGTGTTTGCTGTGGATGACCTGGGTATTCAGCAGTCCATGATCAAACTATATAAAATAAAAGCGGATGACAGAAAGCTATTGCGGGAGAAGATGCTGAAGATATCGGGGAAATGGTCTCCGTACAGAACGTATGCGTGTTTCTATTTGTGGAGATGGAAAGATGAAAAGTGATTGATTATTGATTATTAATTACTGATTATTTTGTGTTGCGTACGCATCCAGGAATAATCAGTAATTAATAATCTAATAATCAATTTAACTACAACACCAGTACCCCTTTCGCTACAAATATCACTTCCTTCTTAGGGCTGGTTATTTTTTCAATTTCTTCTTTGCTTTTGCCGGCATCCTCTGCATAATGCTTAAGTTGTTTTACCGAAGTTTCCTTAACGGTAGCTACTCCATCCAGCACTACTTCCTTTCCTTCGATATTCTTAGGCATAAAGAAACCATAGTCTTTGAACTTTACCATCATTGGTTCGCCATTCTCGCGCTCGATCTTCATCCAGCAGCCTTTCTCCTTGCAAACAGTAATTACTTTTCCTTTTACCTTGCCGGTATACTTATCTTCTTCCTTGATTTTAGCATCGGCTTCATCCACCGTAATAGCTCCATCGGCGGTAGTGCCTGCACCATAGGTAATTCCCTTTTCGGCCGACTTAGGCTCCTGGGCGTTGAGGCAAACTCCCGCGATGAGCAGGGAGCACAGTATCAGAACTTTTTTCATGATCCTTCTTTTTTTACAAAGTTGCGGTATCAGCCGCAGGATTCCAAGCCAAAAAATTACCACATAAGGGTATTGTGTAAAGCAATTGTTAACCCGAACTTTGGCCTGCAATCGTTTTTCCAGTACAAGTTTTTTACAAGCAATCGGAAGTTTTCTCAACAGCTCCCTGTTTTTTAACCGGGAGCTTTTTTTTAAGGCTAAACGTATAAAAAAATTAGCCAGATCGTGCTAAAGAAATTAGTGTTAATAATATAATTTTACCTACATTTGGCAAACGCTAATTTTAATCATCCAATTTTTACGGCACACAAAATACAAACCATTTTAAACTGAATTTATGTCAAACGCAGACAAACTGAAAGCCCTGAAGCTTACTATGGATAAAATAGATAAAGACTTCGGGAAGGGGAGCGTAATGATGATGAATGAGAAAGCCGGGCAGGTTATGGAGGTGATATCTACAGGCTCAATTGGCCTGGACGTGGCGTTGGGTATCGGTGGCTTTCCCCGCGGTCGTATCATTGAAATATACGGGCCTGAATCTTCCGGTAAAACTACCATTGCTATACATGTTATTGCAGAAGCCCAGAAAAAGGGTGGCATGTGCGCCATTATAGATGCGGAACATGCGTTTGACAGCGGTTATGCCCAGAAACTGGGTGTGGACGTAGACAATCTACTGATCTCCCAACCTGATTATGGCGAGCAAGCCCTTGAAATTGCCGACCGCCTGATACTTTCCGGTGCATTGGATGTTGTAGTAATAGATTCGGTGGCAGCCCTGGTTCCAAAAGGTGAGCTGGAAGGTGAGATGGGCGACAGCAAAATGGGATTGCATGCCCGACTGATGAGCCAGGCTTTGCGTAAGCTAACGGCTACCATCAGCAAAACAAATACTATTTGCATATTCATCAACCAGTTGAGAGAGAAGATCGGGGTGATGTTTGGCAATCCTGAAACCACAACCGGTGGAAATGCATTGAAATTCTATGCTTCAGTTCGCCTGGACATCCGCCGCATAGCGCAGATAAAAGATGGAGAAGAAGCTGTCGGTAACCGTGCAAAGGTGAAAGTAGTGAAGAATAAAGTAGCTCCTCCGTTCCGCAGCGCAGAGTTCGATATCATTTTCGGTGAAGGCATTTCCAAGGCCGGCGAGATCATCGATATGGGCGTTGAGCTGAACATCATACAAAAAAGCGGCAGCTGGTACAGTTACAATACTGATAAATTAGGACAGGGACGCGATTCAGTGAAACAATTAATGATCGACAATCCGGAATTGGGTGCAGATATCGAAGCAAAGATCCGCGCCAAAATAGCCGAAGCCAGCCAGGCTTAATAAAGGGATAATAAACGATGGGTTAAGTATAGAGAAAAGTAAA
>JBAVMD010000426.1:0-1671 GCA_049689695.1 Chitinophagaceae bacterium
AGCATCATCATGAAGCACGGATCTGATAATAAATCAGGATCATCTTCTTTTATTAAGACTGATGGAGGTAAAACCAAATCGAACGCCATCGAAATACCCTCAATTTCATTGCCTAAGGGCGGAGGCGCTATAAAAGGCATCGATGAAAAATTCTCAGTGAATGCCGTGAACGGCACTGCTTCTTTTTCCATACCGCTTCCATTTTCTCCTGCCCGGGGCGCTGTACCTTCCCTCGCAATATCATACAATTCAGGTTCTGGCAATGGCATATTCGGTTTGGGGTGGCAGATAGGAAGTGCCTCCATAAAACGAAAAACCGACAAAGGCCTTCCGCAATACATAGATGCTATAGACTCCGATACTTTTCTTTTTTCCGAATCCGAAGACCTGGTACCTGAGTATAAAAAAAACGCTTCAGCAGGTTTCCCGGTTGATGATAACGGTGACTATATAATAAATGAGAAAGATTCGCCAGACGGCGTTTATAAGATCAGGTATTATAAGCCTCGCATAGAGGGCCTGTTTGCGCGTATCGAACGCTGGACCAACAAAGCAACCGGCATCATCAAATGGCGAATTATTACAAAAGATAATCAAACTACCCTTTTTGGATGGAGCAATAATTCTGTAATTGCAGATCCGGCTGACGGTAAAAGAATTTTCGAGTGGCTGCCTGAATTTGTATTTGACGACAAGGGAAACTGCAGTTGGTATGTCTACAAAAAGGAAAATTCAATTGGCCTTGACAATGATCTCTTACACAACAAAAATCGTTTTCAGAATAACGCAATTACTTATACAAATCTTTACCTGGCTAAAATCTTATACGGCAACGGAACGCCTTACAAGGAATCAGCAAATGTTTTTCCTGTAGAAGCAGACTATTTGTTTTCCGCAGTGTTCGATTATGGCGCTTTGCAGGAAACTGGTCCTGACAAAACCGGCGATTGGGATTTCAGGCTTGATCCTTTTTCAGATTACAAAGCGGGTTTTGAGATCAGGACAACAAGACTTTGTCAACGCATTTTGTTCTTTCATCATTTTACTGCACCAAGAGAATACGATGGATTGGTTAAGTCGGTAAATTTTGACTATGATCTCAACGCTCAGCAGGGTTTTACTTTTTTAAGATCTGTTGCAACATGCGGCTACATAAAAAGCGCGGATGACAGCTATACAGTTAAGAAACTTCCCGCTGTAGAATTTGAATACCAACAGCATGAGTGGGACAGTGAAGTAAAAAGCATTTCTCCGGATGACCTGGTTCATGCGCCTTCCGGGCTTGATGAACAGCAATATCAATTCACCGATCTGTTCAATGAAGGCTTGTCGGGCATACTCACCGAGCAGGCCAATGGCTGGTATTACAAGCACAACCTGGGAAATGGAAAATTTGAACGTGCAAAGCTGGTCAGTCCAAAACCGTCTTTCGTTGGGCTCGGAGCGCAACTGCAATTGTCTGACCTGGATGCAGACGGAGGAAAGCAATTGGTGAGCTACAACACATCGCCGCAGGGATATTTCGAGTTGGATGACAACAACGAATGGCAGCCTTTCAGGAGCTTTGCCAACCTGCCGGGAATTGATTTTAACGATGCCAATACGCGAATGCTTGACCTGGACGGCGATGGAAAGCCGGAACTGCTTATTACGGAAGACAATGTTTTTACC
>JBAVMD010000427.1:0-7034 GCA_049689695.1 Chitinophagaceae bacterium
GATAGTAGTTGAAGATGAGCTTTTGATGATAAAATGATTGATCAGTTGTGTTTTACCCGGGCTGCCTGAAGTTTTTGCAAGCTTGCTGTTATCGCACAGCATATTGATGAGCGATGATTTGCCCACATTGCTCCGGCCGATAAAGGCATATTCCGGCTTATCGGGCGAAGGACATTGTTTATAGTCCGGGCTGCTGATAATGTATTCTGAAGTTTTGATATTCATTGGTGCGCAAATTAGCTAATTAGCCGGTTAGCTAATTAGCTAATGATTATCTTCGCACTCCCATGTCCGAAACCTTACCGCACGACCATATTGTTCCATACGCTTCTTCAACCGGCAGCAAGACAAGCCAGGTGGCGGAAATGTTCGACAAGATCGCCTTCCGGTACGATTTCCTGAACCGGTTCTTAAGCGGGGGGATTGATATTTACTGGAGAAAACGGGCGATCGCGGAGTTGAAGGACCTGCATCCCAAGCTGGTGCTGGATGTGGCAACGGGCACTGCCGATGTGGCATTGTTGTTGCACAAGTACCTGCGCCCTGAAAAGATCATCGGCATCGATATCTCGGAAGGAATGCTGGAGCATGGAAGACAAAAGGTTGAAAAACAAAAGTTAAAGGGGCAAATCGAGCTCCAGGCCGGTGACAGCGAGGCAATAAAATTTCCAAACAATACGTTTGATGCGATAACCGTTGCCTTCGGCGTCCGCAACTTTGAGCACCTGCAACAAGGGCTTGCTGAAATGTTCCGGGTTCTGAAACCGGGTGGAAAACTGGTTGTACTTGAGTTTTCCAAGCCCAAAAAGCGTTTGTTCAAAAGCCTGTACAATGTGTATATGAACGTTATTGCACCGCAGGCGGGCAAATGGTTTACAAAAAACAAAAAAGCTTATCAATATCTTACGAAATCTGTAAAAGCATTCCCTGATGGACATGAATTTCTACACATTCTGAAACAAACAGGTTATACCGATACCTATTTAAAAACGCTGAGTTTAGGAATATGTACCATTTACTGTGGAAGAAAAGGAATTTCGTAAAAGGATGGATAGTAGTTTTTTACTTCCTCTGTTCGTTCATTCCCTCAAAAGCTCAATTCAGGGGAGAACTGAATCTCCCTGATCACGACGATAAGTCGTACCATATCGGCATTATTATTATGGGCGCAACCAGCCGTTTCCAGGTAAGCCAGCATCCGCGGTTCCTGGAGTCGGACAGTGTATTGGTGAGCAGTCCTGAAAATGCCGCGGGCGTTGGTATTGGCGGTATTCATACTTTTCGTTTGAACCATCGCTTCTCTGCCCGGGTGGTATTTCCGCAATTGCTGTTTGTAAATAAGGCCATACGTTATAATCTCACTTATCCCGCCAGCGGTGAATCAAAGGAGATGATAAGAAATGTGGAATCCATTCTGCTGGGATTACCTATCCAGGTAAAATTCAGTTCAGACCGCATCGGTAATTTTCGGGTATACATGATGGGTGGTGTAAAGTTCGAATACGATCTTGCTTCAAAAGCTGCAGCCCGGAACGCAGAAGACCTCATCAAATTAAAATCGGGTGATTTTGGCATTGAGGCCGGCATAGGCTTTAATTTTTATATGCCATTCTTCATTCTTTCTCCCGAGTTAAAAATAAGCAACGGCATTTCCAATTCTCATAGCCGCGATCCGCATCTTAAATTCTCTAATGTGATAGACAAGCTGAACTCCAGGATGATCGTGTTCTCATTGATATTCGAGGGGTGATGTTAATTAGCTGATAAGCTGATTACATGAGTAAAGAAAATCACGGATTAGAAGAAGGATTTTAGGATTACACGGATAGTGTGCATCATAAGTTATAAAATGCCTGACAAAAAAAGTGCGAAAGGTTTTAGATATTCTCCTTGAAAAATGTAATAAACATTCATCCGTGTAATCCTTAAATCCTTCTTCCAATCCGTGATTACTTTCTTCGGTCGCGAAGCGGCCAATCAACAAAGATAGTTCCGGATTTCCTGCCACATGAATGATAAAATAAATCATCTTTCGGTTTCAATCTGAAAAATCCGTGATTACTTTTGGGGTGAACCCAAACAGCTCTTACATGTCACGCCTGATATTCTGCATCCTCGCCACGCTCCTGCTTACAGCCTGCCAGTCAGGAACAGATCAGTTATTTCAGCCGGGAGCCATCACTTCGCAATTCTTCACCATACCTGCCGGCAAGGATACCACGCTCCGCACAAAACAGGGCGCCATCATTGAAATACCAAAAGGCGCTTTCCAAACGAATGGATCCTCCGTTCAACTGGAGATCAAAGAAGCATACCACCTCAGTGAGATGATCCGCGCAGGGCTTACCACCCAAAGCAATGGTCAATTGTTAAGCAGTGGCGGAATGATTTACATCAACGCAGTTGGAGAAAACACGGTAAAGATCACCGAAGCCATTAAAGTAGCCATTCCCAGCCGGGAACTTAAAGACATGCAATTATTCAAAGGTGAACAGGATGGTGATGGAAATATTAATTGGACCGATCCTGCGCCGCTGGCAAAAGAAACGTATTCGCCTATTACAGCAGGCAAAACGTTGTTTACTAAGAATTGCACAAGCTGCCATGCAGTCAACAAAGACCTTACAGGCCCGGCGCTTGCATACATCAGTAAAAGAAGGGATGAACATTACCTGTATGCATTTACAAGAAACAGCCAGGAACTGATTAAGTATGGTGATATGTATGGCAACCAACTTGCCAGATGCGTATATGAGCAATGGAACAGAACACCCATGAATCTTTTTCCCAATTTCACGGATGAGGACATGCAAAATCTTTACGCATACATAGAAAGCGCAAGCGACAGCAGCGCTTTACCCTATATCAGCGATGACGTAACACAAGAGTGTATCGATAGCTGCGAGGTTTACTATCGCATGAAAGATATGTTGAAATGGAAAAAAGATTCGCTCATAAAAGACAATGGGGCACAACTGGAAGAAACCCGCCATCCCGATACCAGCGATAAAAGAAATAACACAATCATTGAATCTGACTCCCTTCCTGAAATCGATATGCTGCCTCCCATCGTCCCTGAACAGCACCCTGGTTTGTATTACAAATTCACCATCGAGTCTTTTGGCTGGTATAATGTGGACGTACTGTTAAAGGCAGGCCCCGGCGTTTCTGAAAGCAACCTGATGGTTCGCATACAGGGAACGTACAGGGAGCGACTAAATGTCTATATAGTTATTCCATCTGCACGCATTTTTGCAGCCGCGGGCAAAAAGAATGACAATTACGTTTTTTCAGATACCGAAGATGGCAAAGTATTCCTGCCTGTGAACACAAAAGCTTACATCATGGTCATGGGTGACCGGGAAGACGATATTCTATTTGCAATGAGCCAATTTTATGTACAGGATAAAAACCAACTGGAGCTAAGCCCCGCTGTTGTTACGAAAGCACAATTCAATCAATTTGTAAGCAAATTGAACTTTGAGCAACTGAATATAAAACTGGAAGATGCTAAGAATGCAGATGATTTAAGGAAAACAGTGAAAGACCTGAAAGCAGCAGAGCTGTTAAAACCGAAAGGTTGTAATTGCGATTGTGGCTTAACCCAGCCAGCAGCAAGTGACACCGCAGTAAGCGAGTATTATTAGGATTAGCTGATGTGATGATTAGCTGATCAATAATCATACTCTCTGCGAAACATATTCAACCTCAATCCCGCTGTTAACATCAAAGAATTATTTGCGCTGGCATTGTCTGGCTTTGCATGCCTGAACATCAGTGACCCTTCGAGAAAAAGATTTTCTTTCCACTCGTAAGATACCAGCGCACTGGTATTAATTCCGCGCAATCCGAGACCGTTAGCCAGTTTATATCCATAATCACCACTGCGCGTGCTGTTCAGCTTGAAAATATTACCACCGAAATTCCTGTTGGCGGTATCCAGGCCCTGCTTCCAGAAAATAAATCTGCCTTTTACCGTCCACTTAGGGCGTACCTGGTAATTCAGCAAACCGATCACCTCTAAAAAATTTGCACCCAGCGGATGCGCCAGCGGCTGGTTATAATGTGTATAGTTGGCAACAGAATCAAAATGCGAATACGTGAAAGGCCGCACTATATTCATCTCCACCTGCAGGTCTACATTCTTCAGTTCAAATGCATCAATGTATTTGGCCCCTAACTGAAACCCGAACTTATTGCCCCACCAGCCATTGCGCGACTTGGCTTCTTTCAGCAAAAATTCGTCGAGAATAATTTGTCCGTATAACTGGCCGGTATGTCCTGTATTGGCTTTGAAGTCGAAACCGATGATGGCATTATCCGCACTTCCATTTTGTTGTTCAGAAGCACGCAGGAAGATCACAGGATTGAGGTAAGAAAGCTCAAACCGGTTTTTTCTTCCAAATACCACAGCCTCAAATAAACCGATGTTGATAGCCGGCGTAATATTCACACTCAGGTGATGTATCACGGCATACTTCTTATCTAATATCTTATTGCCTGCATTAATAGCGATGGTTTGCGGCACCAGCTCCATGAACAGGTTATTGTATTGCAGCTTCCAGATACTGGTATTGATGCGCCCGAAAAGATAGCTGTTGCCAAAATCGCTCAGCATGAGGCTGCGATACCCATTGCCTATAAAATTCTTATCGTATCCAAACTGGAAACGAAAATATTTCGCCGCGCTGAAATGAATGGAGCCTCTTGCATCTATATAATCTACTGCCGTACTTTTAAAAGGCTTGTAAAAGCCCACGCCCGGCACCGCATTATAAGTGTTCACCCATTGCTGAAAGAACTCAGGGCCGCGTTCCTGGTTGTCTGTAATGTAAGCATCGAACCCAAGCCTCTTTGCTATCTGCCCGCGCACTGTAATACCTTTTGTATTCAGGAAAACGCGTTGCCCGTTGCCGGTCTCAATAGATTGCTGCTGTTGTATCACCGGGTTCACTGCCAGGAAGAAATCTTTTTCGCTTACCGAAAAAAAGTCTGCCGGTGTTTTATAGAAAGTATTCCAGAGCGGTTTTTTGCTGCTGAACCGGGATGAATCGTTCACCCACTCGATATTATTCATCAATATGCTGCGGATGTTGTACCTCTCAACCGCAGAAAGGCTGTGGTAAAAATCGTAAGGATAAAATCCGCTCAGCGAGTCGGCCATAGTGGCCACCCTTGCCGCCAGTTGCCTGCTGATGGGCCTGATGGTGGAAACATTCAGCTCACTATTATCCTGCATTAAAATTTCCAGCCTTTCCAGCATGTGCCGGTGTTTCGAATTTTGCGGAAGCAAATTGGATTGGGAGAAACACAGGGTCGGTACAAACAGGCAGCTCAGTCTTATAAGAGTTTTTAGAATATATTGCATGCGGTCTGCTTATCAGCGGTCAAGTTATGCAAAATTACCTTATTAAAGATATTGCTATCGTCAATGAAGGAAGCATTGTGCATGGAGATGTATTGATTGTTAACGGACGTATTGAAAAAACCGGCCCGGGCATTTCCCATGCTTCCGCAAAAGAGATAAATGGGTCCGGCAAATACCTGCTGCCCGGAGCTATAGACGACCAGGTACATTTTCGCGAGCCGGGCCTTACCCACAAAGCTACTATTCATACTGAATCCATGGCTGCAGTTGCAGGTGGCGTTACGTCTTTTATGGAAATGCCCAACACCATGCCCCCGGTATTTACGCAGGAGCTGTTGGAAGAAAAATATGCCATTGCAGCCCGCAGCTCCGTAGCTAATTACTCGTTCTATATGGGCACATCCAATGAAAATGCGGGTGAGGCTTTAAAAACAAATCAGAAGAAACAGGACGTCTGCGGCATAAAAGTATTCATGGGTTCTTCTACCGGCGGATTGCTGGTAGATAATTATCTTACCCTGAACAAGCTTTTTGCCGAATCTGAATTGCTGATAGCAACGCATTGCGAAGACGAGCGCATCATTAAAAAAAATTATGAGCAGCTAAAGCAGCAAAAGCCTTTACTTGAACCTGCTGATCATCCCATCATCAGGAATGAAGAAGGCTGTTTTGAAAGCTCTTTTGCGGCAGTGCAGCTTGCAAAAAAGCACGATGCACGGCTGCACATACTGCATATTACAACGGAAAAGGAATTGCAATTATTCAGCAATATGCGGCCGTTGAAAGACAAACGCATTACGGCTGAGGTATGCGTGCATCACCTGCATTATACAAGCGATGATTATGCAAACCTGGGTTATGGAATAAAATGCAATCCTGCAATTAAAGCCCCTCATAACCGGGAAGCGCTCTGGAAGGCGCTGCTCGACGACAGGCTGGATGTGATAGCAACCGACCATGCACCGCATACCATGGAAGAAAAGGGATTGATGCGGATAGATGGAAGGCTTTCTTTTTCAACAGGTCCCGAACAGGTAACTTATGAAAAAGCGCACGCAGGTCTTCCTTTGGTACAGCATCCACTCTTATTAATGCTGTATTATGTAAAGAAGGGAATGATCCCGATTGAAAAGGTTGCAGAAAAAATGAGCCATGCAGTGGCCGATTGTTTCCGGGTTGCGGAAAGAGGCTACATCCGCGAAGGCTATTGGGCAGACCTGGTAATGGTTGATATGAACAATTCATCTTCCGTGCAGCACGACAAACTGTTTTATAAATGCGGCTGGAGTCCGCTCGAAGGCTTCACATTCCCCGCCACCATCGAAAAAACTTTTGTAAACGGCCGGTTGGTGTATGAAAACGGAGCGGTGAATGAATCTATGGTGGGGATGAGGATGAAGTTTGAGAGGTGAGAGGTGAATGGTGAATGGTGAGTGCAAGCGGGAATGTCAATGTATAATATGGAGACTTGCGAACTTTGACAACTCACCACTCACTACTAACAACTCACAACTCACGTTTCACCTTTGACCTAACGACCTAATGACTAAATGACCTAATGGACATCGACTTAACCACATACAACGATCTCTCCCTCTTCCACCACGAAGAAGAATTCTCCGTTTTTCACCGGCTCAATTTTACGCGTACGCTTGCAGGTAAGGAC
>JBAVMD010000428.1:0-10157 GCA_049689695.1 Chitinophagaceae bacterium
GCCTATGCTTCTTATTATCAATATGCAGATAATCTTCAATTGAACGACCTCACAGAGATCAGGGAATCATCTGTTGGCATGTTCAAGAAAGAGATAGAATATATTTCGCAATACGATAAAAAGAAAACAGCAGTGCTTGACATCGGCAGCGGCATGGGCACTTTTCTTTATGCGGCAAAGCCAGTCTATAAAGAAGCAATCGGGTTAGACGTTTCGCAACAGATGGCTTCTTTTGTTGAAAAACACCTGGGTGTAAAAGTTTTTGTGCAGCAATTTGAAGAGTTTACCTATCCCACAAAATTTTCACTCATTCACATGAGCCATGTAATTGAGCATGTACCGGATCCCAACCTATGGTTACAGAAAGCAAAGCAGATGCTGGACGAAGAAGGTATTTTGGTGATCAATGTGCCTAATAAATTTTCGTTGAGCTTTCGCATGCAGCATTTTTTTGTAAAGCTTGGAATAAAAAAACAGTTTTCTGATGCCTGGGCAGATGCCACCCGTACGCCTGATCATTTATTGGAACCTACCATACGCAGCATGAAATATTTGCTCGAAAAGAATCAATACGAAATTCTCGAATATTACACCTACAGCCGTAAAGATCCCGCATCCAATGGTTCATTTAAATCAAAGTTTATGAACCGTGGCCTGAAGGTTGGCAGCAATCTTACTTTCATTACACGCCCTGCAAAGCATTGAACGAAACATCGTGAATAAAAAACTCCAGCCAGATATCATTTTCGAGAACGAGCAGTTTGTTGTGCTTAACAAGCCCGCCGGCCTGTTGAGCATTCCAGACAGGATGGGAAAAGATATTTCTTTAAAATTATTACTGCTGGAAAAGTACGATCACATTTTTACGGTACACCGTTTAGACCGTGATACCAGTGGCCTGATCGTATTTGCAAAAGACGAAGCAACGCATAAACTATTATCGCAACAGTTTGAAGAACGCACCACAAACAAGATTTATGCTGGATTTGCTTTGGGCAGCGTTACCCCTAAATCAGGGCAGATAGACAGCCCCATCGCAGAACATCCCGGCAAAAAAGGAACGATGATGGTGCATCGCAAAGGCAAACCTTCCTTCACAGAATACAAAGTGGTGGAAGAGTTTGGCGTTTATTCCTGGATGGAGTTCAAGATCCTTACCGGGCGCACACACCAGATCCGTGTGCATATGCAATCGATAGGGCATCCTATTGCATGCGATCCGGTGTATGGTGATGGAAAGCCCGTGTTTATTTCAGGGCTTAAGAAAAATTATAAGCTTTCGAGAGCATTGGATGAAGAAACGCCCATGCTGAACAGGCTCGCGCTGCATGCATTTCGGTTAGAGTTCCTGGATGCTGATGGCACTAAACGCTCCTTTGAAGCGCCTTTGCCCAAAGATCTGCGGGCGTTGTTGCAGCAACTGCGGAAATGGAAGTAATGAGCTAATCGTTCTTATAAACCACCCCGTTCTTCATCACAAATTTCATCCGTCCCATTGCCTGGATATCTTTGATAGGATCACCTTCTACTGCAACAATATCGGCCCACTTTCCTTTTTCTATACTTCCGAGCGATTCTGTCATGCCTAACAGATCCGCAGCATGAACAGTAGCTGCACGAATGGTTTCCATAGGCGGCATGCCGCCCTCTGCCATGTAGACAAACTCAAGCCAGTTCTTTCCGTGCGCATACACGCCGGCATCCGTTCCAAAAGCGATCTTTACACCAGCTTTATATGCTTTTGCAAATGTGCTTTGTATTTTAGGCCCGATGGCCAATGCCTTAGGTGTAACCAGTTCAGGATAATACCCGGGCTTTTTTGCAGAATCACCCACAGCCTTTCCGGCAGTAATGGTGGGAACATAATAAGTACCGTGCTGCTTCATCAGTTGTATTACTTCATCATCCATATATGTTCCATGCTCAATGGAATTAACGCCGGCTTTTACGGCACGCTTCATTGCTTCTGCTCCATGGCAGTGCGCAGCAACTTTAAATCCATAATCTTTTGCTGTGGAAATGATCGCGCTGATCTCCGCTTCGGTGAACTGCGGGTTCTCGCCACTTTTTGCAACACTCAACACGCCGCCGGATGCAGTGATCTTAATAAGATCAGAACCTTCTTTATATCGCTGGCGAACCGCTTTCATACATTCATCAGGTCCATTGGCTACACCTGCGGCAGGATTCGGGTCGCCCATCAGTTCACGGCGATAGCCGTTAGTAGGGTCTGCATGGCCACCGGTCGTAGCAATCGACTTACCCGCGGTGATTATCCTGGGGCCTTTTATCAGACCTTTATTAATGGCATTTCGAAGCGAAATATTTACACCGCTTCCGCCAAGGTCCCGCACTGTAGTAAACCCGATCATTAGCGTACGCTCAGAAAACACAACAGATTGAAACGCGTAATCCGCTGGATTAAAAGTGAACGTCTCCATGTAACGGTTCGGGTTGGTCTCGGTTTCCATGTGCACGTGCATGTCTATCAGTCCGGGCATGACCGTGCGGTTTTTCAGATCGATCAGCTTGTCGTTAGCACCTGGCGCTGCATATCCTTTCTGTACATCGCTGACAATATTTTTTTCTATTATTACCGACATTTCCTTCAATACTGTACCGGCTTTAACATCTATCAGCTGCCCACAATGCAGAATAGTTCTTTGAGCCAATACAATGTTTACGCATAAGCAGCACAGTAAGGTTACAAGTAATCGCATGTGAGGTTGTTTTGGTGGAAGATAGGGAGTTTCGGGTTTCGGGTTTCGAGTTCTTAAATTCTGGGTTACAAATAAATTTCAAGCACGTAAAATTGAAAAAGTAATCATGAAGTTAAGAACCCGAAACACTAAACCCGAAACCCGAAACAAAAAAAGAGGCATGAGCCTCTTTTAATAATCTATTCAACATTAGGTTGAGGTGTGTAACGCAAATAAGGCTTCACCACTTTTACTCCTTTGGGGAATTTTTTGATGGCATCTTCCGTAGATACTGCGGGAACAACAATCACATCTTCACCATGTTTCCAATCCGCAGGAGTAGATACGCTGTGGTTAGCTGTGAGCTGCAGCGAATCAACTACGCGCAACACCTCATGAAAATTACGTCCTGTAGAAGCAGGATAAGTGATCATCAGTTTGACCTTTTTATCAGGGCCTATCACAAAAAGCGAGCGCACGGTAAAGGTTTCAGATGCATTCGGATGGATCATATCGTAAAGGTCAGCCACTTTTCTATCCTCATCCGCTATTATAGGAAAGTCAACATTACAATTCTGTGTTTCATTGATGTCGTTGATCCAGCCCATGTGCTTATCCAGCGGGTCAACACTCACTGCCAATACCTTTACGTTACGCTTCGCAAATTCTTCTTTTAACAGCGCAGTTTTTCCCAGCTCGGTGGTACACACAGGTGTATAGTCCGCAGGATGTGAAAACAAAATACCCCAGCCATTGCCCAGGTATTCATAAAAATCAATATCCCCGGCAGAAGTCTTTGCCTGGAAATTTGGCGCGATGTCTCCTAATCTTAAACTCATAAAAAAGATTTTTAAAGGTTGGACAACGAATATAACAATTGTAAGGGAGGCTAAGTTTATGAAATTGGTAAAAAAATCATTTCCCAGTGGCTTTGGTGATGGAGCCGCGGCCAAAACGGTTTTTCACTTCGTCGATGGCTTTGTAGAGTTCTGCTTTCTTTTCTACGTCTGCAAACAGGTTGGTTTGAATGGCCTCGCTTGTCAATTCGCTGAGCCTTACGCCTAAAAGGCGCACCGGTTCGCCCTTGCGCCATAGTTTGTGAAAGAGGTCGCGCGCCTGCAGGATGAGCTCATCGTCATAAAATGTATAAGGAATAGTAGTCTGCCGGGAGGTGGTCTCAAAATCTGAGTACCTGATCTTTACCGCGATGCAGCCAGCCATTTTATTATCCTGACGGAGTTCAAAAGCCACTTTTTCTGTCTGATGCACCAGTTCAGTCAGCAACTCATTTACATCTTTCAGGTTTTCGTGAAAAGTATTTTCTGTTGAGATGGACTTAGCTTCATAATAAGCAGTTACCTCGCTGGTATGAATACCATTTGCTTTATTCCATAGTTCGGCCCCGTATTTACCGAGACGATTTTCAAGATACTCCGCTGATTGTCTTGCCAGATCGTCGATGGTTTCAATTCCAATATTCTTGAGGGATTGATACATTTGCTCACCAACACCCGGTATTTTATTCACCCTTAAAGGGGCCAGAAAGGCTTTCTCCATTCCCGCAGGCACCTGGAGGTAGCTATTGGGTTTGGCCTCGTTGGTAGCGATCTTGGCCACCAGCTTGTTGGATGCCAGCCCAAAGGAGATCGGCAGGCCGGTAGTATTGGTGATCTCGTTCCTCAGATCGATCGTCCATTTATATGGGTCGAAATATTTATCCATTCCTGTAAGGTCAAGATAGAACTCGTCGATAGACGCTTTCTCGAACAGGGGCGCTTTGGCCGCGATGATCTCTGTTACCCATCGCGAATAGCGGCTGTATTCTCCACGCGTTCCACCTACCACGGTGGCGTGCGGACAAAGGCGCATCGCAGTCTTCATGGGCATGGCAGATTGAATGCCATAAGCCCTGGCCTCATAACTGCATGCTGCTACTACTCCCCTTTCGTTATGCCCGCCTACAATAAGCGGCTTCCCTTTCAGCGAAGGATTATTTATACATTCAACAGAAACGAAGAATGCATCGAGGTCAAAATGCGCTATTATGCGTTGAGCGGACATCTGGCAGCAAGTTATTAATATTGGGAAATTTTATGCCGATTCATCGGGATAGAAATGGTGAAATTGGACAAATTAGGGTTTCACGCAAAGACGCAAAGTGAGCGCAAAGGCGTAAAAGAGGCTTTGCCTTTTTTCATCACAAGCTCTCTGACCTAAAAAAGGCGAAGCTTCTCCCTGCGTGAAAACAAATCATTCAAAATGCAATCTGCTGAACTTATTCATCTTAAAAAATTAGTAGATGCTGTTCATCCTTTAAAACCGGAAGAATGGGAGGCATTTGCTGCGATCTGGCAGCCTGTCCAATATAAAAGAAAAACAATGCTTACAGCTGCCGGCGAAGTAGAACGGCATTTGTATTTTGTGCTTGAAGGCGTGCAGCGTGCTTTTTATATAGATGAAAAGCATCCGGAAGCTACCGTAGTGTTTACTTACCCGTACTCATTCTCAGGAATAGTAGATTCATTTCTTACACGCAAGCCATCGAAGTATTTCCTGGAAACACTGACTGCCAGTAACATGCTGCGCACTTCTTACCAGCAAGTACAACAATTGATGGATCAATACCACAATTTTGAACGATGGGTACGATTGTCAACCTCTCATGCATTAATGGGCGTGATAGAGCGGCAGATAGAGCTTACCTGTTACAGTGCAGAAGAAAAGTTTAAGACACTGCTGCATCGCAGCCCGCATGTGCTGCAATTGATACCGCATAAATATCTCGCCTCTTATCTGGGTATTGATCCAAGTACATTCAGTAAGCTGATGGCAAGTGTGAGATTATAAGAATGCACAATGATCACGGATTAGAAGAAGGATTTAAGGATTGCACGGATTTTTAAACGAATTCTTCATCCGTGAAATCCTTAAATCCTTCTTCTAATCCGTGATTTTCTTTCATAAATCTTGGCCTAGGCCAAGATTTATCAATATAAGCCGGGATAGCTTTGTGGTATAAACGAACAAAATGAAACGGATAGATTCACATCAATTATTGGAGAAACTGCAATCTGATACACGCGAGATCATTCTGGCTGCAACTTATCTTTTACAATACGATCCGGCTGTTCTTACACAATCACCTGCCCCCGGTAAATGGAGCGTGGCCCAGGTTATTGAACACCTCAACAGCTATGGCAGGTATTATCTGCCGGCTATTCAATCTGCGATTGAAAAAAACGCTCATGCGCATGCTTCTTTTTTCAAACCAGGCTGGCTGGGAGATTATTTCACGCGGTCCATGCTTCCTGGTAAAAACGGGCAGGTGGCCAATAAAATGCAATCCCCAAAAGACCATCGCCCTTCTGCGGCTATCGATAGCAAACCTGCAATAGATGAATTCTTACTCCAGCAACAACAGTTGCTCGATCTGCTGGAAAAAGCCAGGCAAACCAGTCTTTCTAAAATCAGAATTCCTATTTCTCTTTCCTGGTTCATCAAACTGAAATTAGGAGACACCTTCCGGTTTCTGATTGCGCACCATCAGCGGCATTTCCTGCAGATAAAAAATACATTGCAACAAGTCAAAGAAGGAGGACCGGAAAAACTGAAGCCGTCTTTTACTTAAATACATCCAGTAAACCATCCGGCAACTGAACCATTACCTGCTTTTTTTTGCGATCAACCTTTAGCAGTGTTTCTTCATGAAGCGGGATCAGGGCGTCTTTACCATTCACCGCAATACGTCCAAGCAACTGGTGTGGCATTTCTATTACTTCGAGTATTTCACCCAGGTCTTCGCCATTGTCTATGATATGAAATCCTATCAGTGAAATAGGAGCAGACTTGCCGGCATATTTTGCAAATTCATCTTCCTGCAACCAGGCCTGTTTTTGCAATAAGGGGAAGGTCCTTTCTTTGGTGTCTACGCCTTCCAGCTTGAGGTATATTTCTGTTTCTGATTTTATGCGGGCAGATTCTATGAAATAAGGAAGAAGCTCGTCTTTCTTTTGTTCGATGAAGATCACTTCCAGTCCTTTCAATGAAGTTTTTTTCCCAAGCCCATGCTGAAGGATGATCTCTCCCTTCAATCCATAAGAGGCTACCAGTTTTCCTATGCTGTGGTAATTCTTCATCGGTCTTGCAAATAAAAAAAATCCCGGCTGTTGAAGCCGGGATTACAGTAATTAATTTTTAAAAGGCTTATCCTTCCTGGCCGCCTTCTGTTCTGCGCTCAGGTCTGCGTATTGGAGGACCAATCGGCCTGCGGCCGCGGGTTGGCCTGGACGATTCCTGGCGTTTTTTGATCTGTACTTCATGCTCTGAATGCCACGTCTGGAATTTCTCCATTGCAGTAGCTTCATCAAACAGACCAAGTTTCACTCCACGAAGAAGGTGCTTAAGGTACAATACTCCTTTGAAAGACAGGATTCGGCGAACAGTATCAGTAGGCTGAGCACCTTTGTGCAGCCAGTCCAACGCACGTTGGCGATCTAACTGAATGGAAGCCGGAACTGTCAATGGATTGTAAGTGCCGATTTTCTGGATGAATTTACCATCTCTGGGTGCGCGGGCGTCGGCTACTACGATAAAATAGAAGGGTCTTTTCTTAGACCCATGGCGCTGTAGGCGGATCTTTACGGGCATCTTAAATAGAAATTTAAATGCGTTAAAAAAATACGTTAGTTACTAAATCAAGGATTGCAAAAATAGCAATCCATCAGAATTATCCAAAAATAATAAAAGGTCTTGTGATTTTTAAATAAAACTCCTTATGATTCTTTAAATTTTCTTTAGCGCCTTCCCAAACCCATTTTTCCTCCCATCGGCATCTTATTCATCATTTTCATCATGTCTTTCATCTGGTCGAACTGTTTTATGAAGGCATTTATCTCGCTAATGTCTTTGCCTGAACCTTTTGCGATCCTTTTCCGGCGGTTCTGATCGATCACATCCGGGTTGGCGCGCTCAAAAGGCGTCATCGAGTTGATGATGGCTTCTATGCCTTTGAACGCATCATCACTGATATCTATATCTTTTATGGCTTTTCCAACTCCGGGTATCATGCCCAGCAGGTCTTTGATATTACCCATATTCTTGATCTGGGCCAACTGCTGCTTAAAGTCTTCGAAATCAAACTGGTTCTTTCTGATCTTCTTTTCCAGCTTTCGGGCCTGCACCTCATCGAACTGTGCCTGCGCCTTTTCTACCAGGGTAGTAATATCGCCCATGCCCAATATCCGCTGGGCCATACGCTCAGGGTAGAATACATCGATGGTGTCCAGTTTTTCCCCACTGCTCACGAATTTGATGGGTTTCTGAACCGTATACTTGATACTCAGCGCGGCACCACCCCTTGTATCGCCATCCAGCTTGGTAAGCACCACGCCGGAAAAATCGAGGCGGTCATTGAACGCCTTAGCCGTATTCACCGCATCCTGGCCCGTCATACTATCAACCACGAATAATATCTCGTTCGGGTTTACGGCCGACTTGATATCGGCCACCTCGGTCATCATAGTTTCATCAATGGCCAACCGGCCTGCGGTATCTATGATGATCACGTTCTTATTGCGGCTGCGGGATTCTTTAACGGCGTTCTCCGCTATCTGAACAGCATTTTTATTCTCGGGTTCGCTGTAAACGTCTATTTTGATCTGCTCACCCAGCACTTTTAATTGATCGATGGCTGCAGGGCGATAGATATCCGCTGCCACCAGCATGGGCGATAAGCCTTTTTTCTTAAGATGATTGGCCAGCTTAGCGCTGAAAGTGGTTTTACCGCTACCTTGAAGGCCAGCTATCAGGATCACGGCCGGACTGCCTTTGGCATTCAACTCGCTTTCAGTGCCACCCATCAGTTCAACCAATTGGTCTTTCACCACCTTCACCATGAGCTGGCCGGGGCTGATAGCGTTGATCACTTTCTGGCCAAGAGCTTCTTCTCTTATTTTATCGGTAAATTCTTTGGCGATCTTATAGTTTACGTCGGCATCCACCAGCGCGCGCCGGATCTCTTTGACCGTAGCCGCGATATTGAGCTCGGTGATCCTGCCTTCGCCTTTGATCTGCTTGAATGCGGATTCAAGCCGCTCACTTAAACTTTCAAACATATATCACGGATTGTTGATTTTATAAGGCAGCAAAGATAAGAGATTGGGTTATGAGAAGAAAGATCGATTGATTATGGGGAAGAAAGCACGGATTGGAAGAAGGATTACAGGATTTCACGGATTTGAGGGGTCTTTGAATGCTACTTTTTTTTGCCAAGGCATCAATCCAAGTATTTACGATGGGGGTATTATCCGTGCAATCCGTTAATCCTTCTTCCAATCCGTGCTTACTTTTTATATGAATCACTTATAAATCTTTTATACTCCAGGCTGGCTTTTCCAAAATTTAATAGTAATGCCACTTCATATCCAAATACTTCCAGGCAATTAAGCACCTGATTACGCGAATCATTTTCGATCTGCGAAATTGCTTTTAGTTCAACCAGGATTTTATTTTCAACGATGAGATCAATCCTTCGTTTACCAACTGGTATACCATTATAAAAAACGGTCTTCTCTACTTCAGCATCTACATTTAAATCCATTCTCTTTAACTCTATCAATAAAGATCGTTGATAAATAATTTCATGAAATCCGGGACCAAAGTAATTATGCACTTTCATGCCGCAGCCAATAATTTTCTCTGTTATACTCTCGTATTTCATCGTAAAAATTAAAAAGTGAATATCGCCGCTAAGCTATATTCACTTCAGTTAATTGCAATGATGAAAACAACCGTATAAAACAGAAAAACACCGCAGAAAATCGATAAAAAAACACGGATATAAGAGGATAGAACTACAGGTTTTTAATAATCCGTGTAATCCTTTAATCCTTTTTAAATCCGTGTTTCTGCCTTAATCTTAAAAAGTATATTTATTTCTTATCGGTATCTTTTTTATCGGTGATTACTATGCTCCGAGATAGGTTCTGAGTTCGTTTGATCTGGAATTGGTTTTCAGCTTTGTGATCGCCTTATCCTTGATCTGCCTCACCCGCTCTCGGGTAAGATTGAACCGTGCGCCTATATCTTCGAGGCTCATCGGGTGGTCCACTCCTAATCCGAAGAAGAAACAGATCACCTCTTTCTGACGCTCTGTGAGCGTTTTCAGCGATCGGTCGATCTCCTGCTTCAGTGATTCTTTGTGGCCGATGTTTTCATCTGTTCTCTCAGCATTGGGATTTTCAAGTACATCGATCAATGTGTTTTCCTCGCCTTCAGAAAGCGGTGTGTCCATACTGATGTGTCTTGCACCGATACCAAGTGTTGCAGATATTTCTTCAACATCCAGTTCCAGCAATTCTGCCAGTTCTTCGGTTGAAGGTTCGCGTTCAAATTCCTGTTCCAGTTGCGAGTAGGCTTTCTGGATCCTGTTGGTCAATCCAACTTTATTCAGCGGCAGCC